>NZ_DAMBSA010000143.1:0-10234 GCF_032054795.1 Pantoea sp. CTOTU49201 | reverse complement strand
GCCCTCACCTTGCTGCTGTCGTTTTGGGCGATCAACTGGATTATTCGTCCGCTGAGATCATTGCAAGACAGCCTTGCGCATCGTTCAGCGGATAACCTGACGCCATTGCCGATCTACTCCGAAATGGATGAAATCGTGGCGGTAACTTCCTCGATCAACCAACTATTTTCACGCCTCGATCACACCTTGCAGCAGGAACGCCTGTTCACTGCCGACGCCGCGCACGAGTTGCGCACGCCGCTGGCCGGATTACGCCTGCATCTCGAGCTGCTCCACCAGCAGAACGTGCCGCAGAGCGAAATGTTGATTGAACGCATCGATCAGCTAATGCACACCGTGGAACAGCTTTTAATGTTATCGCGCGCCGGACAAGCGCTGGCGGGCGGTCACTATCAGCAGTTGCAGTGGCAACAAGACATCATGCAGCCGCTGAAGCCAGAAATGGCCGAGATGTATCAACAGCGTCAACAAATCCTGCACTGGCCGCAGAATAACGATGTGCCGCAGCAAGGCGAAGCGGTCCTGCTGCGCCTGATGCTGCGCAATCTGCTGGAAAACGCCTCGCGTTATAGCCCGGAAGGCAGCGAAGTCGTGGTGAAGATGCAGCAGGATCAGCAGCAGGTGATTATCGAAGTGTGGGATCAAGGTCCGGGCATTGAAGCCGCCGCGGCGGAAGAGCTGACGCAAGCGTTTCGTCGTCGCGATCAGCGTTATGGCGGCAGCGGTTTGGGTTTGAATATCGTGCTGCGCATCGTGCAGATGCATCGCGGCAGACTGGAATTGGTCAATCGTGAAGATCGCAGCGGGCTGATTGCCCGCTGCTATTTACCGCATCAACTGATTGGCTAAACGCCGTTAGAAGTGGGTATTCAGGCTCATAAAGTAAGTACGACCGGATTCGTTGTAGGTATTGGCGCCGGCACCATACAGATAAGAGTTGGTGTTGGCGTTACCGGTGGTTTGCGCATTACCTTCGCGATAGTGACGTTTATCGAACAGGTTATCGATGCCCACCGTGACGCTGGCGTACTTGTTGATATCGTAAGTACCGCTCATGCCGATAATTGAGTAAGGACTCACTTTATCCGTTGCGCTGCCGGTAGAAAGATTCCCTTTGTAATCATACTTCTTCGGCGTCTGCGTGCCGTACCAGGTCAGCGTGGTTTGCAGCGACAGATCCTGTGTCGCCTGCCAGCTCAGCGTCGAGTTCAGCGTGTACTCCGGAATCACCGATAAACGATCGCCGGTCTCTTTGTTCTTACTCTGCAGCATATAAGTGAAGTTGTTGTTCCACGTCACGCTATCGGAGAACGGCACGTTGACAGTACCTTCCAGCCCTTCCACCACCGCTTTCGGTACGTTTTCCCACTTATAAATATCGGTGGTGCCATTGGACGCTTTGCTGACTGGCGAGTAGCCGGCTTCGATCTTGTTGCGATAGTCGTTGCGGAACCAGGTCAAACCGGCCTGATAGCCTTCGTGTTTCCACTCCAGACCAATCTCTTTGTTGATGCTGTTTTCTGCTTTCAGATCGCTGTTACCTTGCAGATAACAGGCGCCGGTGCTGGCCGCACAACCCTGACCGTTGCTGTACAGCAGATAGTTCGGGTTGGTTTGATACAGGCTAGGTGCTTTGTAAGCGCGTCCAATCCCCATCTTCAGCGTGAAGTCATCGCCCAAACCTTGCGACAGGTTGAGCGACGGGCTCCAGTTATTGCCAACAATCGAGTGATGATCGAAACGCAGGCTTGGCGTCAGCATGGTGCTGTCGGTCAGCTCCATGTTGTCTTCCGCAAACAGCGAGAAAATCTCTGCCTGGGAATAGGGGCTGCGGCCGGTGTTATCGATGCCCGGCACCGAACCGTAGTTCGCCGCCTGCGTGTTGGAAGAACCGTCTTTCATGCGCTGCTGGTTCCATTCGGTACCCAGCGTCGCGGTTTGGTTAAACAGCAGTTCAAACGGAATGCTGACTTCGCTATGCAGCAGCACATCATCCAGCTGAATGGTGTTGAAATCGCTGTTGGAGAAGATACCTTCGGTGCCGCCCGCCAAACCTTCATTGATGCGCGAGTTGCGGGTTTTCTCGTAGCGCGCGTAGGTATTGGTGCTGACGCCGTTATCCCATGCGCCGGTCCATTTCAATGAGATGTTCTGGCGATACAGGCGGTTAGTTTCGTCACCGTACATGCTTTTCACCAGCGCGCTGGTGTTGGTGTTCTGCGTATCACCCGCATACAGATTGCCCTGACGGCTAAAACCGCCCTGCAGCTCCAGCGTCTGCATCGGCGCAAACGCCCAGCTCAGCAAGGCATTGATATCTTTATTAACCGAGCCTTCACGACCCGCCGGATAGCTGCCTGCATAGGTTCCGGTACGCGCCGCCGCATGCCCTTCGTTGATGTCATAGGCATCGGCCTGGGTTTTGGCTAAACCGCCGTACAAGCGGAAGTTGAAATCATCGCCCAGCGGCCCTTCGAGACTGAAGTTGGTGCGCTTGGTCGCGCCTTCCGCTTTGTGTTCCGGCACGTTGAAATAGGTGTTCCAGGAACCGTGCCACTGCTGATCGGTCTGTTTTTTGGTGATGATATTCACCACGCCGCCCGCCGCGCCGTTACCGTAGCGCACCGCTGCCGGTCCGCGAATCACGTCGATGTGATCGATCATCTCCGGCGGCACCCAGTTGGTATCGCCACGCGTATCACGCTCGCCGCGCCAGCCAAGGCGCACCGAGTTGCGGCTGGTGATCGGCATGCCATCCACCATGATCAGGGTGTTTTCCGGGCCCATGCCACGAATATCGATCTGGCGATTGTTACCGCGCTGGCCGCTGGTGGAGTTGCCGGTCAGGTTAACGCCTGGCATGGTACGGATAATTTCGGACACGTCGCGTGCTGGCGGATGCTTTTTGATTTCGTCGGCGGTAATGGTTGAGACGCCCGGCGCTTGCAGGTTCTGCTGCTGCGCGGTGACCATCAAGGTGCCGCCGTCCATTGATTGTGCGTCAGTGGTGCTGGCTGAGGTTTTGCTGGAAGAAGTCTCTGCTGCCCAGGCGCTGCTGGAAAGCAGTGAGGCGCTGAGCCCCAGTTCAATCAGAATGGCTAATGATAACCGTGAGTAATTTTTCATTTTATACGTTCCTGGATGGCCAGCGAAAAGCCGTTGGATGCTTAACTGGCGAGCCGGTGAGAAGATCCCTGTCCATATCGCGCCCAGTTCCAGACCCCTCAAACCATCCGTAGCGCAACCTTACCGAACGGTAAGCATCAGGCGGAACAGGCGTGCTCATTTTTGAGCGCAGTCACCCTATTGCAAATGCAAATTATTATCAATAGTATTATTCATCAAGCTTATGTAAATCTCCGCGTAAACACCGACTGGCAGCCCTATGACCTGGCGAAATGATGTAACCGGCAGTGAAGCCTGGTGGCAGGCGCAACAATCCCAAGGCATTCCCCGCATTGCGTTAGCAGACGATGGCCAATGTCAGGTCACCTTCTTCTGGCGTGACCCACAAGGCGATGAAACGCAATCGTCGACCCAGCGCGTGTGGATCAACATTACCGGCGTGACCGATCATCACCAGCGCCGCCCGCCGCAGTCGTTAATGCGCGTGGCGGGCACCAACGTCTGGTATTGGCAGACTTCGCTGCCCGCTAACTGGCGCGGCAGTTACTGTTTGATGCCCGATGAGCAGGCCACCGACTTCACCGGCGTTGCCGAGATGTCCACACTGCGCAACTGGTGGCGCGACAAATTCCCGACGGCGCAGGCCGATCCTTTGAATCCCTTACGTGGCTGGTCCGGTGGTCGCGGCATGGGCGTCTCGCCGCTGCATCTGCCGCACGCGCCCAATCAACAGCTGTGGCAAGCGGTGGATCAAGGCACAGCACCAGCCATTGAACTGCAACAGCAGCAATGGGATAGCGCGCTATTAGGCAATAGCCGCAAGGTATGGATTTACACCACCGGCGAGGCCAATCCCGCGCAACGTCCGCTGGCCATCATGCTCGACGGGCAATTCTGGGCGCACAGCATGCCGATTGCCGGACCGCTGCAGCAGCTCACCGATACCGGATCTTTGCCGCCAGCGGTATATCTGTTTATCGACATCATCGACAGCGAACACCGCAGCCGCGAGCTGCCGTGCAACGCGCAGTTTTGGCAAGCCATGCAGCAAGAACTGTTACCGCAAATCGCGCAATCAACGCCTTATCGCCAGCAGGCGGACAGCACCATCGTCGCCGGACAAAGCTTTGGCGGCCTGGCGTCGGTGTTTGCCGCGCTGCACTGGCCGGAAACTTTCGGCAACGCGCTCAGCTTGTCCGGATCCTTCTGGTGGCCGGAACGCGGCAATCCGCACGGCTGGCTGCTGCAGGCGCTGGATAGCGGTCTCGCGCCGCGCCAACCGCTGCGTTTATGGCTCGAAGCTGGCAAACGCGAAGGCTTGATTCTGCAAGCTAATCAACAACTTCAACAGCAGCTTAGCGCTGCCGGCTATCAGGTGAATTACCTGCCGGTGGAAGGCGGCCATGACGCGCTCTGTTGGCGCGGCGGCCTGCTGAATGGCCTGCAAGCGCTGTGGAGCAAACCGGAGCATCCATGTCCGAATCTCTGATGAACATGCCTATGACCGACCAAAAAACCTTGCCGTTAGTCGCGGCACAGCCCGGCATCTGGATTGCCGATCAGCTGTCACCGCACCACAACGCTTACGCAGTGGCGCACTTTGTCGAACTGCGCGGTGAGATTGATAGCGCCCTGTTGGCCCAGTCGATCGTGGCGGGTATGCAGGAAGCCGACACGCTGAACATGGCATTTGGCGAAGTGGAAGGCGAAGCGTTGCAGTGGCCGCAGCCACACTCCTTTAGCCTGCCGCAGATTGTCGATTTGCGTGCTGAGGCCGATGCGCCCGCCATAGCGCGTGCGCTGATGCGTGACGACATGAATGGCGATCTGCGCGTATTAAGCGGCGCAAAACTGTGGCATCACCGCCTGTTCCGTCTCGACGATCAGCATTGGTTCTGGTATCAGCGCTATCACCATTTGGTAGTGGATGGCTTCAGCTTTACCGCGTTGACGCGCCGCATCGCCAATCTCTATACCGCAGCCGTACAGCAGCAAGCCGCTGAACCGACGCCGTTTATTCCGTTTAGCGAAGTGGTGGACGAGTATCAGCGCTATCGTGAATCCTCCTCCTTCTCGCGTGACAGCCAGTTCTGGCGCGAAAAAGGCGCGGCGCTGCCTTCACCAGCTTCGCTCTCGCCGCTGCCGCTCGCCGGACAACATGCCAGCACCGATCTGCTGCGCCACAGCGTTACGCTGGATCGCAGCACCTTCCAGACGCTGGTGCAGCAGCATCCGCACGCCAGCGCCGCCGATCTCGCCTTTGCGCTGGTAGCGCTGTGGCTGGCGCGTCTCAGCGGGCAAAACGACTTTGCCGCCGGTTTCATCTTTATGCGCCGTATCGGCTCGGCCGCCTTGTGCGCCACCGGTCCAGTGATCAACGTATTGCCGATGGCGGTACATTACGATCCAACGCAACCGATCAGCGCGCTCGCCGCCCAGTTGGCGGGCGAAGTGAAAAAGATGCGTCGTCATCAGCGCTATGACGCTGAGCAGGTGCAGCGCGATCTCGGTCGGCTCGGCGATGGCGATCCGCTATACGGTCCGGTGATCAATCTGAAGATGTTTGATTACCAACTCGATTTCGCTGGCGTGGAAGGCATTACTCATCAACTGGCTTCCGGGCCGGTGCGCGATCTGGAGATTGCCATCTATATCAGCGAGCACGGTGAACTGACGCTGGAGCTGTTGGCGAATGCCGAACGCTACAGCGAACAAACTTTGCAGCGTCACGCCAGCCGTTTTGCTCTGCTGCTCAATCAGCTGGCGCAACAGCCGCAGCGGCCGTGCGGCGAACTCGATCTGCTCACCGCCGAAGAGCATGCGCAGATTGCCGCGATCAACCAAACCGCCTATCCGCTGCCAGCTGAAACGCTCGCTTCCCTGTTAGCGCAACAGGCGGCGCGTACGCCCGATGTACCAGCGCTGGCCGACGCACAGCATCAGCTTAGCTACCGCGAAATGCAGCAGCAGGTGTTTGCGCTGGCCGCCGATCTCAGCGCCGCCGGCGTACAGCGTGGCGATATTGTCGCCGTGGCGCTGCCGCGTTCGGTGCAACTCTCGCTGGCGCTGCAGGCGATTGTTTCGCTCGGGGCCGCCTATTTGCCGCTTGATACCGGTTATCCGGATGACCGTTTGCAGCTGATGTTAGAGGACGCCGCGCCGAAAACGCTGATCACCTGCGCGGCGCTCAGCGCGCGCTTCAGCGCTATCGCCTCGGTCAATCAGTTGCATTTTGATGTGCTGTATAACAACCCGCACGCGCCGCAGCCGGCCAGCGCGCCGACGCCGCAGGATGGCGCCTACATCATTTACACCTCAGGTTCGACCGGCCGCCCTAAAGGCGTGCTGGTGGGGCATGAAGCCATCGTCAATCGCCTGCTATGGATGCAGGATCGCTATCCGCTGCAAGCCGATGACGTGGTGCTGCAGAAAACCCCGAGCAGCTTCGACGTTTCGGTGTGGGAATTCTTCTGGCCGCTGCTGGTCGGTGCGCAGTTGGTGATGGCACCGCCAGAAGCCCATCGCGACCCGGAAGCGCTACAGCAGTTGTTTGCCCGCTACCAAGTCACCACCACGCATTTCGTCCCCTCGATGCTGGCGGCCTTTGTCGCGGCGCTGGATGATCAACCGGCGATTGCCTGCTGCGCCAGCCTGCGCAACGTGTTCTGCAGCGGTGAAGCGCTGCCGACGGATTTATCGCGCGAATGGGAAAAACTGACGCGCGTGCCGCTGCACAATCTGTATGGCCCAACCGAAGCGGCGGTGGATGTCAGCTGGTATCCGGCATTTGGGGATGCATTGGCCGCAGTCGAAGGCGCCAGCGTGCCGATTGGTTTTCCGGTGTGGAATACCGGCCTGCGCATCCTTGATGCCCGCATGCAGCCGGTGCCGCCGGGCGTGGCGGGCGATCTCTACTTAACCGGTGTGCAGCTGGCGCATGGCTATCTTGGCCGTCCCGATCTCACCGCCAGCCGCTTTATCGCCGATCCTTTTGTGCCCGGCGAACGCATGTATCTTACCGGCGACGTGGCGCGCTGGCTGGATAACGGCGCGGTGGAATATCTGGGCCGCAGCGACGATCAGCTGAAGATTCGCGGTCAGCGCATCGAACTGAATGAAATCGATCATGTGCTCAGCGCGCAGCCCGGCATTGAACAGGCGGTCACGCACGCGGTGGTACTTGGCGGCACAGCGGCGCAAGGTGATGCGCGTCAGCTGGTCGGTTACGTGATTGCAGAGCAGCGGGTTGATAGCGAAGCTCTGCGTCAGGCGCTGGCACAACGCCTGCCCGCGCATATGGTGCCGGTGGCGATTGTGCAGCTCGATGCCTTCCCGCTCAGCAGCAACGGCAAACTGGATCGTAAAGCGCTGCCGTTGCCGGAATCGGCTGGCGTCAGCGCAGGGCGCGCCCCGCACTCCGGGCTGGAAACCACCTTAGCCAATGCTTTCTGTCAGCTGCTGGCGCGCGAGGAAATCAGCGCACAGGATGACTTTTTCGCCCTCGGCGGCCATTCGCTGCTGGCGATGCGCTTAGCGGCGCAGTTGCGCCGTGAACTGCAACAGCCGGTCTCGGTGGGGCAAATCATGGTGGCCTCGACGGTTGAGAAACTGGCAACGCTGCTCAGTGATACGCAATCACATCAGCAAGCCGGTTTCGAAGCGGTGCTGCCGCTGCGTCAGAGCAACGGACCGACGCTGTTCTGCTTCCATCCGGCGTCGGGTTTTGCCTGGCAGTTCAGCATTCTGCAACGTTATCTCAATCAGCGCTGGTCGCTGGTCGGCATTCAGTCGCCGGATATCGACAGCCCGCTGAACCAAAGTGCGCATCTGGATGAGGTGTGCGACGCCCATCTGCAAACCCTGCGCGATGTGCAGCCGCACGGACCTTACTATTTCCTCGGCTATTCGCTGGGCGGCACTTTGGCACAAGGCATCGCGGCACGGCTGGAAGCGGCAGGTGAAGAAGTGGCGTTCCTCGGCCTGCTGGATACCTGGCCGCCGGAAACGCAAAACTGGGATGAGAAACGCGGCGAGAACGTGCTGGATCCGGCGGTGCTGGAAGAGGTGAATCGCGAGCGCGAGCAGTTTATCGCCGCGCAGCGCCATCAGGCAGGTGAAGAGATGCGTGCGATGTTCGATACCATCGAAGCCAACTACGCCAGCTCGGTTCGCCTGCTGGCAACGGCACGCAGCGCACGTTTCAACGGTCGCGCAACGCTGTTCCTCGCCGAACAGACGCAGCAGCCAGGGCAAGATGCGCGCCGCGCCTGGGCGCCGTATGTCGGAGAACTGGAAGTGTGGCCGATGGATTGCGCCCACGTGGAGATCATTTCACCGCAGATGTTTGAGCAGATTGGGCCGTTGTTGCAGCGGTTACTGGGTTAATTTGAAAGAAGGTCGCCATAAATGGCGACCTTACGCAGGGTCGGTACGATTTTGTAGGGTCGCCATTTATGGCGACCACCTTAATGACTCCCGCGCCCAGCGGCACGATCATCGGCGTATGCGCCACCGTGTCTTCCACAATCACGCAGCGCAAACCGTACACCTGCTCGATCAACGCGGGCGTGACGATCTCCGACGGCTTCCCTTCGGCAACAATCTTCCCATAACGCATGGCGATCAAATGCGTGGCATAGCGGCAGGCATGATTAAGATCGTGCAGCACCACCACCAGCGTACGACCATGCTGCTGATTAAGATCCTGCATCAATTCCAGCAGCTCAATTTGATGGGTGATATCCAGCCAGGTGGTCGGTTCATCCAGCAGCAGCAGCGGCGTTTCCTGCGCCAGTACCATGGCAATCCACACGCGCTGGCGCTGACCGCCCGATAACGTATCCACCGACTGCTGCGCCAAATCGGCCACGCCAGTGGCGCGCATCGCGTTCTGCACCGCCGCTTCATCTTCCGCACGCCAGCGCCCAAACAGCGCCTGATGCGGATAGCGTCCGCGCGCCACCAGCTCGGTGACGCTAATGCCCGCTGGCGCGTTGGAACTTTGCGGCAGCAGGCCCAGACGCCGCGCCACCTCTTTGGTGGGATAGCTGGCAATGGCCGCGCCATCCAGCAACACCTCACCTTTCAGCGGCGTATGCAGGCGACTCAGTGTACGCAGCAGCGTCGATTTGCCGCAGGCGTTGGGGCCGATAATCACCGTCAGCTCACCTTGCGGAATCGCCACCGACAGATTCTCTGCCACCACCTTTTTATCGTAGCCCAGCGTCAGGCCATCGCCGCGCAGACGTGAAGGGATCTCGGTCATTGGCGTCGCGCCTCCCGCACCAGTAAAGCAATCAGATAAAGTCCACCGAGAATGACGGTAATCACGCCAACCGGTAATTGATAAGGCAGGAACAGATGCTGAGCGGCGAAGTCTGCGGCAATCAGCAGCAGCGCGCCGCACAACGCCGCCAGCGGCAACGCACCTTTGACGCCGCCGCCGAGACGACGGGCAATCTGCGGCGCCAGCAGCGCGACAAACGAAATCGGCCCAACCAGCGCGGTAGAAGCCGCCGTGAGCACTACGCCAATCAGCATCAGCCACATGCGGCTGCGCTCCACCGGCACACCGAGCGCGCAGGCGGTATCATCGCCCATCTCCAGCAAACGCATCCGCCGCGCCAGCAGCGCCATCAGCAGTAACGCCAGCAGCAGCACCGCAATCACCGGCGGCGTTTTCGCCCAGGTAATACCGTTGAGCGATCCGGCGCTCCACAAGCCCGCACTCAGCGCCGACTCCAGCGAGGCGCTGATAATTAGCCATGAGTTCAACGCCATCAGCAGCGCACGCACGCTGATGCCGACGATTATTAGCCGGAAGGTTTCCACGCCGTTGCGCCAGGCAAACAGATAGACCAGCGCCGCCGTGGCGATGCCGCCAATCAACGCTGCGCCGGTCATCGCCGTGATGCTTTGATTGAACAGCACCAGCGCCACCAGCACGCCGCTGTAAGCGCCGGTGTTGAAGCCAAGAATGTCCGGGCTGCCAAGCGGATTGCGCAGCAGCGACTGGAAAATCGCGCCGCTGATGCCCAACGCCGCACCAATCAACAGCGCCATCAGCACGCGCGGCAAGCGCCACTCCAGCACGATCAGTTTGACGTTG
>NZ_DAMBSA010000142.1:1410-10267 GCF_032054795.1 Pantoea sp. CTOTU49201 | reverse complement strand
GAGCGATAGTCGAGCCGGCTAAGCAGCACTTCGCCCATCGCCCGCATCACCATATAGCTGAAGAACCCGACCAGAATATAGATGATTAATATCGAGGTTCCGGCCACTGCAATATTACGTCCTGCGCCCATAAACAGCCCGGTACCGATCGATCCACCCAGCGCGATCATCTGAATATGACGTTCGCTCAGTCCTCGCTGCAGTTTTTGCGGGGCGTCGTGAGCCCGAGCAGGCTGAATCTGCCCTTGTGTAGGTTTGTTAGACACAATGATTCCTTCAGTCTGGCAAAAAAACGCATGACGATGCCTGCCCACAAGCATCAATGGCAAATAAGGAGTTGAACCTTAAAGAGGCACGCTTAAATAGATGAAAGAAAAACGAAATTAATAAAACGCTAATTCATGATGGAGGTTTCCGGCTAGGTTTTACTCATCGTGGTGGCGTGAGTTAACAAAGTCAATGCGGAAAAATAACAGTTTATTCACTTTTTGATGACCATCAAAGAACTGAAAAATAGGAATAAAAACAAATTTTATGCAATTTAGTGAATATAAATTGCATGGATATGCACCATATGTGCGGCTTTTTTAATGCTTAGTTATTCATTCATTCACGAATTTTTGTACTTAAAAAGTTAAATCCTCCTTATTCAACGCAACCCGCTTTTCTTAAAAGGTGTTAAATTACTTTCCGTCTAGTGCAATGCATCACCTTTCCACGTCTTTTCAATATAAATAACTCTGAACCTACAGGCTTCTCATGGAAAAGTTATCTTACGCTTCTGAAAGCAGTACATCTCCCTGGACTACCTACCTGAGCCAAATTGACCGCGTTGCGCCTCATCTTGGTGAATTGTCTCGCTGGATCGAAACCCTGCGTCATCCCAAAAGAGCACTGATTGTCGACATCCCGGTGCAGATGGATGACGGCTCGATTCGCCACTTTGAAGGCTATCGCGTACAGCACAACCTCTCGCGTGGACCGGGCAAAGGGGGCGTACGTTACCATCCTGCAGTCGACCTGAATGAAGTGATGGCGCTGTCAGCCTGGATGACCATTAAATGTGCGGCGGTTAACCTGCCTTATGGCGGCGCGAAAGGCGGTATTCGCGTCGATCCGCACTCGTTGTCTGAAGGTGAACTGGAGCGCTTAACCCGCCGCTACACCAGTGAAATCGGTTTGATTATCGGTCCGCAGAAAGATATTCCCGCGCCCGACGTCGGCACCAATGGCAAAGTCATGGCGTGGATGATGGATACCTACTCGATGAATCACGGCACCACTATTACCGGCGTTGTCACCGGTAAACCGATTCATCTTGGCGGCTCGTTAGGCCGTGAGAAAGCCACGGGCCGTGGCGTATTTATAACCGGTCGTGAAGTGGCAAAACGCTCCAACATTACCATTGAAGGCGCACGCGTGGCGTTGCAGGGCTTTGGTAATGTGGGTAGCGAAGCGGCGCGTCTGTTCGCCGAAGCCGGTGCGCGCGTGGTAGTGATTCAGGACCACACCGCAACCTTACTCAACGAAGGCGGCATCGACTTAGCGGCGCTGACTGCGTGGCAGATCGAACATAAACAGATTGCCGGTTTCCCAGGTGCGCGTGAGATCGACAGAGAGCAGTTCTGGACCACCGCCATGGATATCCTGATCCCGGCTGCGCTGGAAGGGCAAATTACCCGCGAGCGCGCTGAAATCATCAGTGCCAAATTAGTGCTGGAAGGGGCTAACGGCCCAACGTATCCGGATGCGGATGATATGCTGGCGAGTCGCGGTGTGCAGGTGGTGCCAGACGTAATCTGTAACGCAGGCGGGGTAACGGTGAGTTACTTCGAATGGGTACAGGATATGGCGAGCTTCTTCTGGAGTGAAGATGAGATTAATCAGCGTATGGATCGCATCATGACTGAAGCGATGGTGCACGTTTGGGATAAGGCCGCTGAAAAGCGCTGCTCATTGCGTACTGCTGCTTATATCGTTGCCTGCGAACGTATTCTGCTGGCACGTAAAGATCGCGGTATTTATCCAGGCTAATTAATTAAATTTTAAGTTTATTTAAATCAACAGATAAACGCCGTCTTTGCCTTGAGAGGGCGTTTATCTTATCTTTCATGCAAGGTTAACGCCGCGCAGCCCTGACCAGCACCTCGCGGCAGATTGGGTAATCATCACCGAAGGATCTTCGCTGAACTCGCTCACCAAAGTGACAATTCTGTCAGTTAAACTCCTTATATTCTCGCTGCCTACATAGACATATTCATTGGTAGGTAACACGTACGCATAGCCTTTCTCACAGACTAAACTGCGCGCAAAACCATTCTCAAGCATCGCATACAGCAGTTCAATTTGCGTGCTAGCGGTGGGTTCTTTCAATTCGACACGGATAGTGTAACTGAACATAGTATTATCTCCGGTGTTTAAATTTAAGTTTACTTAAGTTTAAATGATCAAAAATGCAGATCTTTTTTTTAAGATAAATCTTAGTGAATATTTATAAATAATCACCGCCATTAACAGTAAATGTTGGCCCTGTTAAGCGTAACGACAAAGGGGGAATTAAAATATAATCATTTAAATTTCAATTTATCGCGCTCTGCTTAAATAATCTCTTTTTCTTTAATTTAAGACAGCAGGTTTCTCGCAGGCTATAATTAATTTCAGCTCACTGTGAGCTGGTTGCTAAAAAGTTCTAAAATAGTATCCGCAACGGGCGATTTTAAAGATTTTTATTCATTAGTATTTATCTCTGCCCACGAGGTGTCGCGGATGAAATTAACTACAACGGATTTTTACGTCTTTGCTCAGGCAGATAGCGAGGGTTGCTGCGACTTGCACCGTGAAAGCTGTCGTATGGCACCGGCCTACGATAATCGTGTTTTTATGGGATCTTTTTATTCACCGGAACACGCCTGGCAATATTTCCACACTCATCATCCTAATAGCCGAGCGGTATTTTGTCTGTTGTGTATGAAAGAATAAAGCGGGAAACATTCTGCCTGCAAAATAGCAGCGGAAGGTTTGATTTAACTGAAGCGTGCAGGGCGGAAACTAGCAGGAATGGGCCGCACCTCTCCGCTTTATCCCAGTTTCACGTTAATGTCGGTTTGATAAGCGGAAGATATCCCGCCACCGCATATCGCGTAAGCTGCGCCAGCATTTGCTGGGCGGCATCGTTAGCATTATGTTGCCACAGTGCGATACCCATACTTCCCACGGCGGGCAGCTGAGCGTTCAGGGCATGCAATCCTTCAGGTAAACCGATCTGGCTGCGCAAGGTAATACCCAATCCAGCCTGTACCGCCGCCCACACGCCACTCAAACTGTGGCTGGTAAACACCACGCGCCAGTCGAGTCCAGCCTGTTCCAGCACGCTCAGTGCACGTGTACGCATGAGACAGGGCGCTTCAAACATCACCAGCGGTATGGGTTCATTGCGTGCGAGCAAGCCGCGAATATCAAACTCTTGCGCGCCAATCCACGCCAGCGGCGTCTGGCCCAGCAACTCACTTTGCGCAGGTAAATTATCGCCTTGCCAAAGTAGCGCCATATCGAGACTTTGCTCGGCCATCGCCTGCAATAACGGTTGATTGCGATCGACGCGCGCGCTCATACGCACACTTGGATGCTGGCGGCTAAACGGGCCAAGAATGCCAGGCATCAGCGACTCACCGAAATCTTCCTGCATGCCGATACGCACATCACCCTGCAACAACTCGCCGCGCACCGCGCGCAAGGCTTCATCATTCAGGCTGAGCAGACGACGCGCATAGCTCAGCAAGATTTCGCCGCCGGGCGTGAGCGCCAGATGACGACCGCGTTTGGTCACCAGCGCCATACCGCACTGTTGTTCCAGCTTTTTTAACTGGGCGCTGACCGCCGACGTCGAGCGGCACAGTTGCTGCGCCGCCAGCGCGAAACTACCGCACTCGATTCCCAACACGAAACTGCGCAGCGCATCGCTATCAAGCGAGACCGGAATCTTCTCCATAACCATCCTTCAAAGCGGGACTATGAGTCCTGAATAATATGATTTTCAGGATTGTAGCAGCGCGCCACAATCGCTGCCTATTCAATGCCGGAGAAAATCATGAGTAAGCCACTGGATCGCGATTCGTTACAGCAGGTCGCACCGAAGTTAGCCGAGTTAGCCCAGCAGGTGTTGTTTGGCGATATCTGGCAGCGCTCGGTGCTGTCACCGCGTGAGCGCAGTTTGATCACGCTCGCCACGCTCAGCGCTTTGGGCCGCGAGCAGCAACTGCCGTGGCATCTTGAATTTGCGCAGCAGAACGGACTTAGTCGTGAAGAGCTGGTGGAGTTATTTACCCATCAAGCATTTTACGCCGGTTGGCCCGCAGCATTAACGGCGCTGGCTTTGCTGCAACAGGAGAGCAACTGATGCCATTTACCCGAATCACCGTGCGCGACGGTTGGAGCGATGCCGATCTGCAAACCTTATCGGACACGCTGCATGAGGTGCTGGTCGCCGAGTTCAACGTACCGCACGACGATCGTTTCCAGGTGATTGAATCGCTGGCGGTGCAGCGCTTTATTTATAATCGCCACTATCTCAGCGGCGGTCGTAGCGATCGCTATGTGTTGCTGAACATCGTGGCAGGCAAACCGCGCAGTGTGGAACAGAAGTGTGCAACCTATCAGGTGTTGAGTAAACGCCTGCAGCAGCGCCTCAATCTTGATCCCAATGATTTAATGATCATTATTCAGCAAACCCAGCCCGAAGACTGGAGTTTTAGCGGCGGGAAGATGTTTGCGCTGTAACTGCGTAGGGTCGCCATTCATGGCGACCTTCTTCCGGGCATTACCAGATCACTCCATCACCCAATGCCCCTCACTCACCTCGCGATAACGCCGCGTTTCAGGCACAAATCCCAGCGCACGAACCGGGCTTTTCAGCTCGCTGATGTGAATCTGGCGCTTCACATGACGGCGCGCCGGATCGGGCACCGGCACCGACGACAGCAGTTTGCGCGTGTAGTCATGCTGCGGATTTTCAAAAATTGCCGCGCGCGGTCCAATCTCGACGATTTCACCGAGTAGCATCACCGCCACGCGATGGCTGATGCGCTCAACCACCGCCATATCGTGTGAAATAAACAGATACGACAAGCCGAGGCTCTGCTGCAGGTCGAGCAGCAGATTGATGATTTGCGCTTTTACCGTGACATCCAGCGCCGACACCGATTCATCGGCGATGATCATTTTCGGATCGAGCATCAACGCACGGGCGATGCAGATACGCTGGCGCTGGCCGCCGGAAAATTCGTGCGGATAGCGTTTCATCATGCTGGCGGATAATCCAACGCGCTCCATCAGTGAAGCGGCTTTCTCGCGCGCCTCGGCTTTGCTGCCTAAACGATGTTGCAGGAAAGGTTCGGTGAGCGCTTCCAGCACCGACATGCGCGGATTGAGGCTGGCAAACGGGTCCTGAAAAATCATCTGCATGGCGCGGCGCAAGGTGCGCAGCTCGTGAGTTGAGAGATTCAGCACGTCGTAACCATCAAAGGCTACTTCGCCCGCGTCAGGCGTAACGAGGCGCGTCAGCGAACGTCCGGTGGTGGATTTGCCGCAACCGGATTCGCCGACCAGCGACAAGGTTTCGCCCGGCATCAAATCAAATGAGATATTTTCCACCGCATGTACCGCGCCGGTTTTGCGGCTGAATACACCTTCGTGAATGCTGAAACGGGTGCTGAGATTTTTCACCGACAGCAATGGCTGCTGCGTGGTGGATACGCGGCTGGCATCAGGCGCGTCGTGCTGGTCAAAGGAAAACTTACGCGGTCCAGCAATGCCGCGCATTGCGCCAAGTTGCGGCACAGTCGCAATCAGTGTGCGGGTGTAATCGGCGGCAGGCGCGGAGAAAATGGCGGCTGTGGTGCCGGTTTCCATCACATCACCTTGATACATCACCAGCGTGCGATCCGACACTTCTGCCACCACGCCCATGTCGTGGGTAATAAACAGCACCGCCGTGCCTTCCTCTTCCTGCAAGGTCTTAATCAGGTCAAGAATTTGCCCCTGAATAGTCACGTCCAGCGCGGTGGTCGGTTCATCGGCAATCAGCAGTTTGGGTCGCAGCGCCAGCGCCATGGCAATCATCACGCGCTGGCGCATACCGCCGGAAAAGTGGTGCGGATAATCATTAAAGCGTTTCGCCGCATTGGGAATGCGCACTTTCTCCAGCAGCCGAATGGTCTCTTCACGCGCGGCACGTTTGCTGATTTTGCGGTGATTGATCAGCGCTTCAGCAATTTGATTGCCGATGGTGAACGACGGATTCAGGCTGGTCATCGGTTCCTGAAAAATCATTGCCACCGCATTGCCGCGAATATCACGCATGGCGGATTCGCTTAGCGTCAGCAGATCAACGCCGTTAAGCAGCACTTTGCCGCTGACGCGTGCGTGACGCATGTTGAGTAAGCGCATGATCGCCATCGAGGTGACGCTTTTCCCGAACCGGATTCACCCACTATTGCCAGCGTTTCACCGCCATTAACGGTGAGCGACAGGTTCTTCACCACTTCGCGCCATTGATCGTCAACGCGAAAGGCAACGGTCAGGTTTTCGATGCGCAGCACCGGTTCGACTGCTGAGGCTGGCATATTCATTTTGCTTTCACAAAGCGTGCAGACAAGCTGCTTACCGGCAGGAAGCTGAAATCCGTATCAAACGGATAGGCGGGCTGCAATTTGCGGTTGCGGGTTAAGCGTTCCACATACTGATCGACCACGCCTTCTGACAGCGCCATCAGGTTTGGATTGGCCAGCGGTGCCAACTCCGGCGACAGATAACCCGACTTCACCACCACAATTTTAGCGGCAGCGGGATCGAGGCCGAGCAGGGCGAAATCCGCCAGATTGTGATAAGGACGGCGACGATCGGCGACCACCAGCGTAATGCCGCCGGTTTGCAGCAGCGCCTGTTTCGCCAGCGAACGCGGATCATCGCTGATATGTTTCACCACAAATTCGGCTTGCACTTTGCCACCCGCCGGATCGAGCGACGCGCCAACGGTCAGGGTTAAGGTTGCGCCTTCACCGGCAGAAAATGCTGCGTCGGTGGCGGGTTTATCGGTAATACCGGCGACGATAACCTCCTGCGCGTCCTGGCGAATCAGTTCCGCCAACACATCTGCGCGATCGCCAACGCCGCCGCCGGTCGGATTATCACCGGAATCGGCCAGAATTACCGGCGCGGTTTCGCTGGCGATAGCCATGCTGACGCACTCTTCAATGCTGCCGGTGATGCAGCCAAAGCTGAATTCATCACGCGCCTGCCAGTAAGCCAGCGCCAGTTTTGCCGCCTGTTCCGCCAGCACATCGGCATCGGTGCCGGTCATGATCGCGGCGGCAGTGGCGCGCGGCTCATCCGCCCAGACGTAACCGACCATCAGCGAGGCGTCCCAGATATGCTCCAGCTGGTTTATCGCGGGCAAACGGGCGTACAAACTCTTAGCCGGTTCATCTTCGGTACTGGTGCGCTCGCCGGGTAACACCACCGGAATCGGTGCCCACACCACGCCAGGTTTGACGCCGGTTTGCAGGCTTTTCACCAGCATCGATATCGAGCGGCGCATGGTCTCTTCGACATCAATGTGCGGCGCAGTGCGATAGGTCGAGAACATATCGATGGCATCAATGATGCGCTGTGTGACATTGCCGTGCAGATCGTAGCTGACGGTGATCGGGCAATCCGCGCCGACCAGCTCGCGCGTGGCGCTGATCCAGTCGCCTTCGGCATCTTCCATGCCTTCAACATAAACCGCGCCGTGCATGGCGAGATAGACGCCATCCACCGGCAAATGTGCCGCGAGGCGCGTCAGGAAATCCTGCTTAAAATCGTCGTAGGTGATGCGCGCTACCGGACCACCGGCGATGGCGCGCGCGTGGAAGGTGGGCAGAAATTCGGCATCATAATCCTGCAGAAAGGCGAAGTAAGGATTGGTGTTGAGTTCATCCCCACGCACGATGCGGAAGTCGTCGGCATAATTCAGCACCGGATTGTATGTACTGCACTCAGTATGAATTCCACCAAAAGCAATGCGCATAGCAGCCTCCGCTAGTCGGGTAAGTGAATGATAAAACGATACGCCGCCACACTGGCTGCGGCTCTGGCCCAGCTCTCTTCGTTGATCACCATGCTTGAAATCGGCGTTTTGCCGATGATCGACGGCAGCACATGGCTGTCGACAGCCTGCATCACCACGGTTTTCAGCAAGCCATCAAACGAATCGGGCTGATGTGCAATCACAATTAATTCGGGGTCATTCATCTGGATGATATTGGCGATGGATAAACCCAGCGCGTGACCAGCCTGATGCAAAATAGCAATCGCCGCGCTGTTGCCTTTCACCGCCAGCGCTTCCAGTTCGGCAATCGATTCACTCTCCAGCGCTTTATCACGCACGCTTTCGCGGATGGCGGTTAACGAGGCCAGCGTATCGAGGCAGCCGCGTTTGCCACAGCGGCAGGGACGTCCGCCGGGTTCGATGGTGCAGTGGGCGATTTCACCGGCAGCGCCATGTGCACCCCGATGCAGCTGGCCCTGAAAGAAGTGTGCCGATCCAATGCCGTCACCGTGGGAAATCAGGGTGAAGTTGCGCGCCTTTTTCGCCACGCCGAAAATCTTCTCGCTCACCGCTAACGCTTTGGCATCGTTCTCTAACGACACTTCCAGCCCGGTTTGCTGTTTAAGCAGTTCTGCCAGCGGCACGTTTTTCCAGCCCAGCAGCGCCGACTGCACGCAAATCGCCTGATGTTCATCGACAAAGCCGGACAGCGTCACGCCCAACCCGATCAGCTGATCTTGCGAAATCGATTTCTGCGCAATCAGTTCGGGA
>NZ_DAMBSA010000142.1:0-1400 GCF_032054795.1 Pantoea sp. CTOTU49201 | reverse complement strand
CAACGGCATCTGGGTGGCGGCCAGCGTGCGGCCGTGCATATCAATCAGCACCAAAACTACGCGCTCGCCAAGCAGCGAGGCACCAAGAAAATAGGCGCTATCGGCACGCATTTTTAATAACACCGATGGACGACCCTGGCCGCTGGATTCTGGAACGCTCTCTTCCAATAATCCGGCCTGCAGCATCTCTTTCACCAGCGGGCTAATTGCGGCTTTGCTTAACTTCATTTTTTCCGCAAGCGCGGTGCGGCTCATGCCATGCGACGCAATAAGTAAGCGCAGAATTTGTTGCTGGTGGGCATTGAGCATTGAGGTTCTCGCGGCGTTAGCAATATGCGCTGACAATAATAAGGACAGAAAACAAATACAACGATATTTAGTTAAATTTCTGAATGCAGATCTGATTATAAGTAAATTATATGAACCAACCTATTGGCTTTTGTTTAGTGAGTGTGGCTTATATAACGCATTGCTCGAATTTGTAGGGTCGCCATTAATGGCGACCTTACGAAATGCATCACTGCACACCCAAAAATAAATGTTCATTCACCGATCGTTTCAATGATTCATTGAGGGCCTTCATGGAAAGCAAATACAAGCATTTCAAGGTACTGACGCTGGCCGGTTGTTTATTGGCGTCGATGGCGAGCGCCACTGTTTTTGCCAGCCAGCTGGTGATCATGCAGAACGAACCGCCGCGCAGCATGGACCCCGGCAACCAAACCGCGACTTTTACCGGCACGGTGCTGGACCCGATGTACGAAGGCCTGACGCGTCTCGGTGATGACGGCAAAATCATTCCGGCGCTGGCATTATCCTGGACATCCGATGACAGCGGACTTAACTGGACCTTTACCCTGCGGCCAAATGTGAAATTCCACGACGGCACGCCATTTAATGCCGATGCGGTGGTAGAAAACTTCCAGCGTCATTTAAATACGCAGCGCGGTTTAGCCGGTAGCGGGAAAATTCGTACCTTCATTCAGGACGTGAAGGAAAAAGACGATCTCACTGTCACGTTTCAGCTGAAAAAAATTAATCCGGCGTTTTTAACTGTTTTAGCCTCCGGCCCGGGATTAATGGTGAGTCCAACAGCGGATAAAGCGGGCAGCATCAACAATAAAGCTGACGGCACCGGGCCTTATAAACTGGTGCAGTATAAATCCGGCGAATATGTACTTGAACAAAAGAATCCTGACTATTGGGGGAAATCTTCCGGTCCGGATGAAATTAAATGGACGTGGAGCAGCGAACCTTCAGTGATGAATATGGCGCTGCAATCGGGGCAGGTCGATATTATTAACCCGGTGCCGCCGCAGTTTGCTGGCATGTTGAAAAACAACGCTAACGTTAATCTCAAACAGTCGCCGGGTGCTGCAGTGTTCTGGGTCGATCTCAAT
>NZ_DAMBSA010000141.1:0-10283 GCF_032054795.1 Pantoea sp. CTOTU49201 | reverse complement strand
GCTGCTGAACGATTCGATGGGTACCATCAGCGGCGACCGCATCTACGATGCCTCAGTGATTAACGATCATCTGCGGGATGTGCTGCACAGCGGGCGGGCGCGGCGTGATGAAGAGTTGAATGTGAATGGCCGCGTGTTGCTAAGTAATACCGTGCCGGTGCGCAGCCAGGGACGGATTATCGGCGCGGTCTGCACCTTCAGGGATAAGACGGAAATCAGTCAACTGATGCAGCGTCTGACGGGCATGGTAAACTACGTCGATGCGCTGCGTGAGCGCTCGCACGAGTTTATGAACAAGCTGCATGTGATCCTCGGCCTGCTGCACATGAAAAACTACACGCAGGTGGAAAGCTACATTCTCAAAACCGCCAATAATTACCAAACGGAGATCGGTTTCCTGCTCGATAAGATTAAATCGCCGGTGATTGCCGGTTTCTTGCTGAGCAAAATCAATCGTGCATCGGATTGCGGCCATCGCCTGACCATCAGCGATGCCAGCTTCCTGCCCGACAGCGGCAATGAGCAGCAGATGGCGGCGCTGATTACGGTGATCGGCAATCTGATTGAGAACGCGCTGGATGCGATGAGCGAGCAGGTAGAAGGCGAGATTCACGTGATGCTGCACTACCAAAACGGTTGGCTGACCTGTGAAGTGAGTGATGATGGTCCGGGCATTGAAGCCGATCATCTCAGCACCATTTTCGATAAAGGCTTCTCCACCAAAGGCGAAAACCGTGGTGTCGGGCTGTTTCTGCTGCAGCAGCAAACCGAAAATATCGGTGGCAGCGTGAGTGTCGAGTCAGAACCCGGCGTGTTTACCCAATTTTTAGTCCAACTTCCCTGGGATGGAGGAAACCAATCCGCATGATCAATGTGTTAGTGGTCGATGATGACGCCATGGTCGCCGAGCTTAATCGCGCGTATATCGGCCAAATTCAGGGCTTTCACTGTTGTGGCACCGCCTCAACGTTGAAGCAGGCGAAAGAGATCCTGTTCAACAGCGATACCGCGGTCGATCTGGTGCTGCTGGATATCTATATGCAGCAGGAGAATGGCCTCGATCTGCTGCCGGAGCTGCGCACGGCGCAGAGCGCGGTGGAAGTGATCATCATTTCGTCAGCGGCCGATGCGGAGAATATTAAAACCTCGCTGCACTACGGTGTGGTGGATTACCTGATCAAACCGTTCCAGTTCCCGCGTTTTGAAGAGGCGCTGACCGGCTGGCGGCAGAAGAAGTCGCTGATGGACAATCAGCATTACTATCAGCAAGCGGATGTAGATCTGTTGATTCACGGCAGCCCGGCGACGCAGCACGACAACAAGCGCCTGCCCAAGGGTTTAACGCCGCAAACGCTGCGCACGTTGTGTCAGTGGATTGATGCGCATCCGGGGCACGAATTCTCCACCGACGAACTGGCGGCTGAAGTGAATATCTCGCGCGTATCCTGCCGTAAATACCTGATTTGGCTGGCGCAGATTAATATTCTGTTCACCAGCATTCACTACGGCGCGACCGGTCGCCCGGTGTACCGCTATCGCCTGCAGCCGGAATACCATTCGCTGCTGCAGCAATATTGTCAGTAACGCAGCTGCCAGTCGAAATCGAGCTGCTGGAAGTGGAAATGATGCGGCGAGGAGCAGATGATCTGCCGATCGCGCGTAACGAAAACCGCGTCGATGTCGGGCTGGTCAGCGAGATAAGCCAGCCCTTGCTCCACGCCCATGCCGTAGAGCAGCGTGGTGTAGATATCACCATCAATTGAGCGATCGGAAATCACCGTCACGCTCAGCAGTTCGTTATCCAGTGGATAGCCGGTTTGCGGATCAAAAATATGATGCCAGCAGCGGCCATCCAGTTCGAAGTAGCGTTCATAAATCCCCGACGTCACCACCGATTTACCCTGCACCTGCAGCACGCCTAACAGCTCATCATCGCGTCCAAACGGCTTTTTCAGGCCAATGCCCCAACCTTGCGGCTCGTGCGGCGGCGAGCCCAGCGTCTGCACATTGCCGCCCAGATTGATCAGCGCCTGCTGCACGCCCTGCTGACGCAAAAACACCTGCACGCGATCGGCGATGTAGCCTTTGGCGATGGCACCGAGATCGATCTCCATGCCCGGCTGTTGCAAAAACACCGAGCGTTCGGCGGGATTGAGCAGCACCTGATGCGGATCGGTGAGTTTCAGCAGTGAGGCGATTTCCAGCGCAGGCGGCACGGCGCGACCGTGAAAGCCGATTTTCCAGCGTTTCACCACCGGGCCGATGGTGAAATTGAAGGCGCTCTCCGGCAGCAAACTCACCGCGTGCGCCACGCTGATCAAGGCAAACACCGCTTCGCTGACGATCACCGGATGGCGGCCTGCGGCGTGGTTGATCGACATCACTTCGGATTCAGCGCGATTAACGGTGAACAGGTTTTCCTGCTGTTTGATCAGTTGAAATACGTGGCGGGCAAGCGTGGGATTGTCATCGAACAATTTGAGCAGAATGGGTGAACCCATCAGAACGGCAGAATAGGCATAGACGCCAGCGTCGGTGTTCATTGATGCCTCTTCTCAGACAGAAAAAGATGCCTGCACGTAACGTGAATCACCATTCGGTCACCATGAATGGTGACCCTACAAAACCTGTAGGGTGCGCATTAATGCGCACCGAATGGAATGAACGACCTGGCAGGCGGCGAGAGATATTAATTTCCTAACGCCAGTTTAGCCGCGTTATGACCGGCTTTGATACCGAAGATGATGATATCAGCCACTGCGTTACCGCCGATGCGGTTGGCGCCGTGGATGCCGCCGACCACTTCACCCGCCGCCCAGGCACCTGGAATCACCTCTTTCTGCGCATCCAGCACCGCGGTATCGGTGTTGATGGTCACGCCGCCCATGGTGTGGTGCACGCCCGGTGCGATACGAATCGCGAAGTACGGACCTTTATTCAGCGGATGACGCAGCGCGGTTTTACGACCGAAGTCTTCGTCATCCTGCTTCGCCACGAACTCGTTGTAACGACCCAGCGTGGTTTGCAGCGCTTCCTGATCCATGTTGAGTTTCACCGCCAACTCGTGTGGCGTTGGTGCGCTGATAACAAAGCCTTTGGCGATGTATTCGTCAGCCGCTTTGTTGTTGGCGCGAACCTGCTCATCAAACACGATCCACGCACTCTTCTCTGGCAGCGCGATGATCTCAGCGGAAACTTTGTCACGGGTTTCCATTTCGTTATAGAAACGCTTGCCCGCCTGGCTCACCAGAATCGCCCCGCCGCCGCGCATCGCTTCGGAAATCAGGTACGAGGTGGTTTGCTCAACCGTTGGGTGAATCTGGATTTCGCCCATATCCACGGTATCCGCACCGATGTGTTGCAGCATGGCGATGCCGCTGCCGGTGGCGCCTTTGTGGTTGGTGGTGACGAAACCGTCCAGCTCAGGGCGGTATTTCACCACCATTTCGCGGTTGGCACTGAAGCCGCCGGTCGCCACAATCACGCTTTTGGCGTTGATGATGCGGCTGTCGTTGTACTCATCCACCACTTTCACGCCGGTAACCGCGCCGTTTTCCACCAGAATTTCCGCTACCGAGGTTTCCAGCAGCACTTCGATATTGCGCTGGTTAACGTTTTTCACCAGGCCGCTGATCAGGAAGCCGCCGACCGCAGAACGATCTTCCGGACGATGCGTACGATCAATGCTCATGCCGCCAGTGATGGTGATGTCGCACAGCTCGATCTCTTTCGCTGCCAGCCACTCAATCGCTTCGGGTGCTTGCTCAACAAACTCGCGCAGCAGCACCGGATTGTTTTTGAATTTGCCGCCTTTCAGCGTCTCTTCGTAGAACAGCTCTTTGCTGTCTTCGATGCCTTTCAGCTTCTGATAACGGGTTTCCGCCGCGTTCATGCCCACTGAAGCTTTGATGGTGTTACCGCCGATGGTTGGCATCTTCTCGATGATCACCACGCGAGCGCCATCGTCATGCGCCTGAATCGCCGCCGCCAGACCGGCACCGCCGGTTCCCACTACCACGACGTCGTAATTCACCGGGGCATTCGGGTTACCGCCCTCTTCAATCACATACTCTTTGCTTGAGGTGGTCATGGCGCGCGATACCGCTTTTTTCAGCGCTTCACTCTGGGTAGTTGCGCCGGTGATGGCATCCACGTGCGGGCTGTTCGCCACCAGAATGCGTTCACGCAGGCTTTCGAAGGTGCTGGTGAAGTCGACGTCGAGGCTTGGATCCGGCACCAACGAGATATCGGTGATACGGTCGGTGTCGAGCGTGACGTTGATTTTCAGCTTCAGCGCTTCGGCTTCCACTTTGGCCTGATACACGCCCGCTTTGTATTTACGGCCGGTATCGCTGGTGTCGCGGATCATCGCATCCACCAGCGAGAAGCGCCACAGCGGTTCGGGAATGGTCAACTCTTCGCGCTTGGTGCTGTCGATATACAGCTCCATATGCTGATTTTTGATGACGCGATCGGTCCAGTCCGGATAAGCGATGCAGGCTTTACCGACTGCTACTAAGTCGAAACCGTGTTCCAGCGCGTTCTCGGCATCTTCTTTATTGACGATGCCGCCAACGCCAATCACCGGCACTTTCGCCAGGTTAGGTGAGCGTTGCGCCAGATATTTGGTGATCAGCGGCGTTGGGTCTTGGGTATCGACAATCGACGGACGCAGCAGCTGTCCCACCGAGAAGTGCACGTAATCGAGACCGCGTTCCGCCAGTTTCTCCAGCAGGTAAAGCGTGTCGTCCCAGCGGATGCCCGGCACTTCCAGCTCTTCCGGTGAGAAGCGATAACCGATGATGAAGTCTGCCGCAGCGAAGCGGTCCGCCATCTTGTGGGTGATTTCCAGCACTTCCAGTGGGAAACGCGCGCGATTGTCGCGGCTGCCGCCCCATTTATCGTCACGCTGGTTGGAGTTTGGCGAGTAGAACTGCTGGATCAGATAGGTGTTGGCACCGTGGATTTCTACACCGTCGAAGCCGGCTTTGATCGCACGGTTAACTGCATCACCAAACTTGGTGATCATCACATCCACTTCTTCTGCAGTCAGCGCCTGAGGTTTGGTGGCACCGTCACGCGGTGCGGCGATGGCGCTCGGTGCGACCGGAGTTTTACCGCCGATCAGCGCCGGTTCCACCATGCGGCCACCGTGATAGATCTGCAGCACCGCTTTGGAGCCTTGAGACTTGATGGCGTGGGCAATTTTCGCCAGGCCGGGGATTTTGTTGTCGCTGTCGATACCGAGCGCGCCTGGGAATGCAGGACCACGGTTATCAATAAAGCAGCACTCTACAATTACGGTACCGATGCTGCCGGCACGCACGCGATAATATTCGACAAGGTCACTGGTAACACCGCCATCGTAATAACCGGTACAGGTGGTCATCGGCGCCATAACCAATCGGTTTTTAAGCACCGCACCTTTCGGTAGCGTAAGCGGATTAAGAATCGGGGTGAGCGTATTCATGATGAGCAACTCCAGAATTAAGAAACTTTGTATTCAATTCTTTGGCGGTTCGGAGACATTTATAATTATTTGAGTGGTCCGATTTCATGGCGTAAATATACCATTTTATTTACTTACATAACCTTATTCGTTAGTTATATAAGTTTTACGCATGGAAATAATATTTGATACCTATTGCTGAAAGTTGCGCTGAGCTAAGTTTTAACCAAGACTTGACAAAAATCAACTTTTTCCTTACATTTAAAACAAATCCAGCCTTATCATAAAGATAAATCGTCTCCTTTCTCTGTTTTTTGCTTGATTTGTGCCGTTTTATTCACCTCACACAGTTAATTTTCACCTAATGGTTCATTTATTAAGGCGTGCATGTTTAAAGCAAAAAAACCACGAATAAATTTTATTGATCTGGATCAAAATAGATATTTTAATTAATCGCATCATAGGCGCATCCATTAGATAATTCGCGCATCAAATTTTGTAAATAGCGATTTATTAAAACTCAGTTTTAAATGTCACGACTAATCTGTTAAAAGAGTTTTGTAACTAAAAAAACCAGCTTGGTTCGGGGCGTATATACGCATTCTCCATAACTTGCAGACAAAACTATGAACACACAAACAACCCAGAGTGAATCCCTCACCGCGCCTCCCGCGGCACCGGGGAAGAAAAAGAACCGCCTGATAATGTTGTGCCTGCCAATTATTGTGGCTGTGCTGTTGCTGCTGGTGCCGACTCCTGCGGGATTGGAACCTTACGCATGGCACTTCTTCGCCATTTTTGTCGGGGTTATTGTGGGACTGATTTTCGAACCGCTGCCGGGCGCCGTTATCGGTTTAACCGGCGTGGTGGTGATTGCGCTGTTCAGCCAGTGGGTGTTGTTTAGCCCGGCAGAACTGGCGGATCCCAAGTTCAAAACCGCTGCGCAGTCGTTCAAATGGGCGGTAAGCGGCTTCGGCAACTCCACGGTGTGGCTGATCTTCGGTGCCTTTATGTTCGCCGCCGGCTACGATAAAACCCAGTTCGGCCGTCGCCTGGCGCTGATTCTGGTGAAGTATCTTGGCCGCCGCAGCCTGACGCTGGGTTACGCTATTACCTTCGCTGACCTGTTGCTGGCACCGTTTACGCCATCCAACACCGCGCGCAGTGGCGGTACCATCTATCCAATCATTGCTAACCTGCCGCCACTGTACGGTTCAAAACCGAATGACCCAAGCGCACGTAAGATTGGTTCTTACCTGATGTGGGTCGCCATCACCGCCGCCTGTATCACCAGTTCAATGTTCCTTTCTGCTCTGGCTCCTAACCTGCTGGCTCTGGCGCTGGTGAAAAGCGTGGTAGGCTTTGATATCTCATGGGGCATGTGGTTCCTCGCCTTCCTGCCGCTGGGTGTGCTGCTGATTCTCACCATGCCGCTGCTGGCTTACTGGCTCTATCCGCCTGAAGTGAAGGTGAATGACGAAGTGCCGCGCTGGGCTACTGCTGAGCTGGAAAAACTCGGCAAGCTGAAACGTAACGAAATCCTGCTGCTGGGCTTCGTGGTTGCGGCGCTGATGATGTGGATCTTCGCCACCGCGTGGATTGAACCGGCAATGGCCGCGCTGTTAGTCATCGTGCTGATGCTGTGGACCGGTGTACTAAACTGGAATGACATCACCAGCAATAAAGCCGCATGGAACACCTTCGCCTGGTTCGCCACGCTGGTTGCGCTGGCAGATGGTTTAGCGCGCGTCGGTTTCATCGCCTGGTTGGGTAAAGAAGGTGCGATGCTGCTGCACGGTTATGACCCACAGGTTTCTGCCGTAGTACTGTTAATCGCCTTCTACCTGCTGCACTACTTGTTCGCCAGTACCACCGCGCACACCACCGCGCTGCTGCCAGCCATGCTGACTATCGCCGCCTCAATTCCGGGCATCAACATGCCGGTATTCTGCTTGATGATGTGTGTTTCTCTGGGTGTGATGGGCATTATTACCCCGTACGGCACCGGCCCAAGCCCGATTTATTACGGTAGCGGCTATCTGCCAACCAAAGATTACTGGCGCCTGGGCACCATCTTCGGCGCGCTGTTCCTGGTTCTTCTGATGGTTGTAGCCTATCCATGGATGGTGATGATGTTCTGATGATGTTGCTTCGATGTTAAAAACGGAGCCGCGCATTACCGTGAAAATGTTATGATGCTCGCCAGTCAGCCCCTGCGGAGGGCTGGCGAGAGAAAATTGAATAACAGACTGCCTAATTTGTCGCCCGTCATGCTGGCGGGCAACACGAAGCTAAGTGAGCCAACATGTCGAACAAACCCTTCTATTATCAGAATCCCTTTCCTCTCGCCAAAGATGATACCGAATACTATCTGCTGAGCACTGATTACGTCTCGGTGGCCAACTTCGATGGCGAAGAAGTCCTGAAAGTCGATCCCAAAGCGCTGACGCTGCTGGCGAAGCAGGCATTCCACGATGCCTCTTTCATGCTGCGCGCCTCGCATCAGGCGCAGGTCGCGTCAATTCTTGCCGACGACGAAGCCAGCAAGAACGACAAATACGTTGCCCTGCAGTTCCTGCGCAACTCTGAAATTGCCGCCAAAGGCGTGCTGCCAACCTGTCAGGATACCGGCACCGCTATCATCATGGGCAAAAAAGGCCAGCGCGTCTGGACCGGCGGCGGCGATGAAGCCGCACTGTCGCAAGGCGTCTACAACACCTTTATTGAAGATAACCTGCGTTATTCACAGAATGCCGCGCTGGATATGTATAAAGAGGTGAATACCGGCACCAACCTGCCGGCGCAGATTGACCTATATAGCGTTGATGGCGACGAATACAAATTCCTGTGCATTGCTAAAGGTGGCGGTTCCGCCAATAAAACCTATCTATATCAGGAAACCAAAGCGCTGATTACGCCCGCCAAGCTGAAAAATTATCTGGTCGATAAGATGATGTCGCTGGGTACCGCCGCTTGCCCGCCGTACCACATTGCGTTTGTGATTGGCGGTACTTCAGCCGAAGCCACGTTGAAAACCGTCAAGCTGGCCTCAACCCACTATTACGATTCGCTGCCGACCGAAGGTAATGAACATGGTCAGGCCTTCCGCGACATTCAGCTGGAAGAAGAACTGCTGAAAGCCTCGCAGGAACTGGGCCTCGGCGCGCAGTTTGGTGGTAAATACTTTGCCCACGATATCCGCGTGGTACGTCTGCCGCGTCATGGCGCATCCTGCCCGGTAGGTATGGGCGTATCTTGCTCAGCAGACCGTAACATCAAAGCCAAGATCAACCGTGAAGGTATCTGGATTGAGAAGATGGAAGACAATCCAGGCCGCTACATTCCGGAAGAACTGCGTCAGCAGGGCGAAGGCGAAGTGGTGCATGTCGATCTGAACCAGCCGATGAGTGAGATTCTGGCGCTGCTGTCGGCTTATCCAGTCTCAACCCGCTTGTCACTTAATGGCACCATCATCGTGGCGCGCGACATTGCCCACGCTAAGTTGAAAGAACGCATCGATAACGGCGAAGGTTTGCCGCAGTACATCAAAGATCATCCGGTCTATTATGCGGGTCCGGCGAAGACGCCAGAAGGTTATGCCTCTGGTTCACTCGGCCCAACTACTGCAGGTCGTATGGATTCCTACGTTGACCTGCTGCAGGCCAACGGCGGCAGCATGGTGATGCTGGCGAAGGGCAACCGCAGCAAGCAGGTTACCGATGCGTGTCATAAACACGGCGGCTTCTATCTGGGCAGCATCGGCGGCCCGGCGGCGGTGCTGGCACAGCAGAGTATTAAGAGTCTGGAATGCGTGGAGTATGCCGAGCTCGGCATGGAAGCGATCTGGAAAATTGAAGTGGAGAACTTCCCGGCGTTCATTCTGGTGGATGACAAAGGCAACGACTTCTTCCAGCAGATTCATAACAACTGCGCCGCCTGCGTGAAGTAATCTACGCATCGCACCGCAAAAAAGCCGTTATCGCGTGATAGCGGCTTTTTTATTGCGATATTTCTGACGAATTGATCATTAAATGAGGCAAAGCAGAAAAGTTAAAAACGGAATTGGCTCTCCAGCTGACGCAATGTTTCCATCCGCTGCGCCGTGGCGACTTCGCGTGCTTTCACTTCCAACAGCAGGTCAGCATCGTTCTGACCAATCACATACACCGCCTGACGTCCAGGTAGGTTAACGGTAATAATATTTTGCTCCACTCCGTCCAGCATCTCGTCATGCTGTTCCAGGTAGTTATACAACGTGTTCATGGGATCTCCTTGAAAATAGGTGGGCTATTCTGCCCAATCGCATCCTTTAAACACACAAGACCTGGCTTAAAGATGCCACTTCCATCAGAAGTTTCTGGCGATAGAGTCATCCTGCGGTCGCAAGATGACGAAGAGATGAAAAGGCAGCGAATCACTCCGCTGCCTTTTATCATCAGAAGAAACCAAGCGGTTGCGTGCTGTAGCTCACCAGCAGGTTTTTAGTTTGCTGATAATGGTCGAGCATCATTTTGTGGGTTTCGCGGCCAATCCCCGATTTCTTATAGCCGCCAAACGCAGCGTGCGCCGGATAGAGGTGATAACAGTTGGTCCACACGCGACCAGCTTTAATCGCGCGCCCCATGCGATAGGCGCGGTTGATATCGCGCGTCCAGACGCCGGCGCCAAGCCCGTAAATCGAGTCATTGGCGATAGCCAGCGCTTCCGCTTCATCTTTGAAGGTCAGCACGCCAACCACCGGGCCAAAGATCTCTTCCTGGAACACGCGCATGCTGTTATCGCCTTTCAACAGCGTTGGCTGGATATAGTAGCCGCTGGCCAATTCCTCGCCCAC
>NZ_DAMBSA010000140.1:0-10287 GCF_032054795.1 Pantoea sp. CTOTU49201 | reverse complement strand
CACCGACGTTCTGGGCCAATGGCTTTGGCATGTTAACCGATAAGTTCGGCGTGCCGTGGATGGTGAATGCGTATAAGCCGCAGATTTAGGTGGGTGCGGTGTTCAACCAGGTGCGCATAAATGCGTTGGTTTTCATCATCGTCATTAAAACGGTTCGCATTAATGCGCACCCTACGTCGTAGGGTCGCCATTCATGGCGACCGTTTCACCAACCGCACCCATCTCATGGCGACCGTTTCACCAACCACACCATCCCATGGCGACCGTTTCACTCGATTAGAAGTTGTAACCCACTACCAAATAATAACCCCAGCCAGTCGATTTCACTTCAAACGGACCGTTACCGAAGTTCAGCTCCTGGCCGTCAGCCCACTGGCCGCCGTTGTGGAAGTAACGCGCCACGGTAGAAACATGCCAGTGATCGTAGTTCAGCGACAGAATGTGGCTCGATGCAATCGAGTTGCTGGTGCGTGAACGATCGGACTTATCACGCAGATCTGAACCCCAGTCGAAGTTGGTGAAGCCGATGTAGCTCAGCTTGCCGCCCCACAGGTCGGTAATCGGCACAAAGTATTTCACTTTGAAGCGATAACCATCCCAGCTGTTTTCGTTCGCCGCACCGTAGTTTTCCCACTGGTATTTCGCGTAAACGTTCAGCGACAGCCCGATATCGCTGTGCGTATCGATGTCGGTGCCGAGACCCATGTACCAGGTGTTCTGACGGCTATCGCTGTTGCGACCCATGTCATAGATGTAGTTGTTGGCGAAGTACCACTCTTTAAACGGACCAAAAGAGAGATCGGTGCCGGTCAGCTTATCGATAGAGAAACGTGGCTCAATTTCCATGAACATCGGCGAACCGTGGTCGAACACGCCGTTGGCGTTGCTGTTACCCACGCCGAAGAAGTTAGTCAGATCGAGGTAGCCGTAGAAATCGAACCAATCCTTTTTGGCAAAGGCTTCATATTCCAGATACACGTCGTTGTTGAACTGGGGTCCAAAACGGGTGTGGTAGCTGCCCACCACGTTCACGCTCTGGTGCCACCAGTCAGACACGTATTGCGGATCGCTGTCTGCTGCTTGTGCCGCACCAGTCCAGCTGCTGGCCAATAAGGCCCCTGCTATCAACGCTTTATATTTCATTATTGTTAACCACATGCTTTTGATCGCCGGGCCGTCGCCGCGATCGGGTGAAATTGATCCCAGGGGATGGGCAGTGAGTTGTCGTATCCGGTCTGTGTCGCCAGATTTTCAAGCTTGCGTAATGTGCCTGTAACAGAGGCATAGAAAATAGATTTTGGTCACGTTTGTCAAAAAGTGTTGCAGTTTGATTCACTAGAAATGTGATCATTATCACATAAAGACCGTGAGGCGAACGGAACCCCGCAACCGTTTACGTGTCGCGTTCGTCGGGAAAAAGGTGTTGAGGGGATGGTGCGATAGATTGCAAGGTCGCCATGAATGGCGACCTTGCGGAGTTATGGGAGGGTAACGCGTACCTGCAGGCCGGCAATCTGGCCCTGCTGATCGTGGCGGTTCGACAGCGCAACCTGCATCTGATGCTTCTGCGCCACGCTGCGCACAATCGATAAGCCTAAGCCGCTACCTTGCGCCTGCACATCTGGCGAACGGGTGAAGCGGTCAAAGGCGCGTTCGATAAAGGATTCCGCCATGCCGGGCCCGTTATCGACAATATCCACCACAGTGTGATTGCCGACGCGATGCAGCAGCACATCGACCAAACTGCCTTCCGGCGTGTGCAGCATCGCATTGCCGATCAGGTTATCGAACAGGCTACGCAGATCGGAGCGGCTGGCGTGCAGGCGATAATGCGTGGTGCCGTTAAAGCCGATATCAATGCCGCGCTTATCTGCCACCACCATCAGCTGCTCAATGCTCTCTTTCAGCAGGTCGTCCAGCTCGATGCTTTCTACCGTGGCGACCACCGATTGATCTTCCTGACGTGAGATATTCAGCAGCTGCGTCACCAGATGGCGCGTGCGCGTTACGCCCGCTTCCAGCTGATCGAACTGGCGGCTGGCTTCACCGGGTTGAATGTGTTGCCGCAAATTCTCCAGCTGCAAGGTCACGGCGGTGACCGGCGTGCGCAGCTCATGCGCCGCATCTTCAAGGAACTGACGCTGCGATGACCACGCCGCGCGCAGTCTATCCAGCAAAGCGTTGTAAGCTGCCACCAGCGGCAGCACTTCATCCGGTAAACCATCAGGTGAAACGCTATGCGGATGCAGCGTTTCCTGCGCCGCAATATGGCGCGAAGCCACGCGCAAATCGCGCGTTATCGCCCGCACCACCAGCCATATCACGATCAGCGAGAGCGGCATCATCAGCACCAACGGAATGATGGCGGAGAGCGCTCGCTTGACCATGATACTTTTCATGTAGCCGATATTATGCAGCACCTGAATATTGCCGATTTCACTGCCCAGCTCGCCGGGCCGCGTGTAAACACGCCATTCGCAGTCGTCGCCACAGTCACCGACTTTCAAATCGGTCCAGCCTTTTTTCAGCTGCAACGGCGCATGCAAACCCGGCCACGAGCTGGCGCGCAGATGGTTGCTTTCGTCCCACAGCTGAACGATATAGGTGCTTTTGAGTTTCTCTTCATGCATCACCATCGGCATCAGCGCCGGCATGCGTTGGCTGCTGGCCCAGGCATCGGCGATCTTGGCGAGCTGATCGTCCTTCATGGTGCCCATCATGTCGCCGTAGCAGTGATAGAAATACCAGGTGACGCCGCCAATCATCGCCAGATGCAGAATCACCAGCGTGGCGAGCAGTTTGTTACGCAGCGAGCGCATAAAGGTGAAAGGTTTCATATTGCCGGTACCCGCCAGCCAAGTCCGCGTACGTTGCGGATCACTTCGTTATCCAGTTTGCGACGCATACCGTGAATCAGTACATCCACAGCATTGCTGCTGACCTCTTCGCCCCAGCCGTAAATGCGGTTTTCTAACTGTTCGCGTGAGAGGATGGCGCCGGGCCGCTCCAGCAAGGCGTAGAGCAGGGCATATTCGCGTGCGGTGAGCTGTTCGCGTTGGCTTTTGTACAGCACTTCGCGCGTCATGATGTCGATCTGAACATCGCCGCTGCCGAGCAGAGAATCTGCCGCACCGTGACGACGGCGGGTAATGGCGCGCATACGTGCCAGCACTTCTTGCAGATCAAAGGGTTTCAGCAAATAGTCATCCGCGCCGCTGTCCAATCCCTGAATGCGCTGCTGCACGGTATCGCGGGCGGTGAGCACCAGCACCGGCGTCATGTCGCCGCGCGTGCGCGCTCGACGCAGCACCTGCAGGCCATCTTCACGCGGCAAACCAAGATCCAGTAACACGCAGGTATAGCCGCCTTCGGCCCAGGCATTGCTGGCATAGACGCCGTCGCGTACCCAATCCACTGACCAACCTGCCGCTTCCAGCGCTTGCTGCAGATTCGCGCCAATCATTTCGTCATCTTCTACCAGCAGCACACGCATGATGCCCTCCAACTTAACTGAACGCAGTGTAGCGACAGATAATTAGGCCAGAATTATACCCGTTTTCCCGCTTGCTAATTCTGCGCTAATTTTCTGCTAATTAAGGGATAAATTTAACGCGCTATTGTGGCTGCACTGGACATATTGCCAACGCAGGAGAATCCCATGAATCAGCGCGAATTTATCCGTAGTTTGCTGGACTGGATAGAGAATAACTTAGGGCACGATCTTCATCTGGATGAAGTAGCACGCCGCTCGGGATACTCCCGCTGGCATCTGCAACGTCTGTTCCGTCAGCACACCGGTTTTTCGCTGGCCGAGTACATTCGCCAGCGCCGCTTAACCGAATCGGCATTGACGCTGATTAACAGCGATGAGGCGATTTTGCAGGTGGCGATGAGTTACGGCTTCGATACGCAGCAGGCTTATACTCGCACCTTCAAAAACTACTTCATGGTTACGCCAGGCCAGCTGCGCCGCCAGCGTCGCGTCGAGCCGGATCGTTTATTGTTCCCATTAGCCGTCGCGTAGGGTCGCCATTTATGGCGACCAGGATCGGGGAATTTGTTATAAGCTGCTGTTCTCACTCTCTTAACTGCCAGAGAACATGGACAACAGCGACAATCTCTCCGCCATGATGCTGTTTGCACGCGTAGTGGAACGGCAAAGCTTTAGCGAAGCCGCACGCACCTTAGGCGTCTCCAAATCCCACGTCAGCCGCGAAGTGGCGCGACTGGAAGTGCGGCTCGGCATCAAACTGCTGCAGCGCACCACGCGCAAAGTGGTGCTGACGGAGCTCGGCCAGGCTTACTATCCGTTCTGCGTGCGCATGCTGGAAGAGATGCATCGCGCCGACGCCTTTGTGCAGCAGGTGCATCAACTGCCCGCAGGCAACGTGCGCTTGCAGGCGCCGATCACCTACGGCTGCCAGTGCGTGGTGCCAACGCTGAATGACTTTATTCGCCGCCATATTCACATCAATGTCGATCTCGAACTCACCACCAGCGATGACCCGCAACCCAGCGCCGACGTAGCGATTGTCATCCGCGCACGTGCGCCCGATGCAGCCAACTATCGTGAACTCGCCAGCATTGACTGGGGCTTGTACGCCACGCCGGATTATCTGGCGGCGCATGCGCCTATCGATCATCCCGACCGCCTGACGCGCCACGATCTGCTGCTGTTTCACGGTCCGGCGCACACCGCCGCGCTGCCGTTTCGCCGTGATAAACAGCGGCTGGCGCTGGATGTACATAGCCGTTTCCGCGCTAACAACAGCATGGCGCTGCTCAATGCGGCGCTGGCGGGGACCGGCATCGCTTATCTGCCTGCTTATATGACGCAAGATGCTTTAGCGCGCGGTGAAATCCAGCAGGTGTTACCGGAGTGGCAAATGGATCGCCTGCACAGCTACCTGTTGCTTAAAGAGCAGCCGCAACCCTCTTCGCCGGTAACCTTGCTGTGCGATGCATTAATCAACGCGCTCGGTACGTCGTGATTGTTGTTATCTGGCAACAATGTTGCGCCGCCTGGCAATTATCATCACAACCCTGTTTTCTCTGATTGCTCGCTGTTAGCCTGCTAAAAAAGCAAAAAACAGGGATATCACCATGCAGCAACCTCCACTCGCGTTAGCGCCCGAACAGCAACACTGGAAGCGAAATTTATTTGTCTGCGTGCTGGGTTCGTTCAGCACCATCGTGGCGATGACGCTACTGTTGCCGTTTCTGCCGCTCTACGTGCAGCAACTCGGCGTGCAGGAACCGGCGGCGATTGCGCGCTGGTCGGGTGCAGCCTACGGCGCCACCTTCCTCAGCGCCGCCTTGACCGCGCCGCTGTGGGGCAAACTGGCCGATCGCTATGGCCGCAAACTGATGCTGATCCGCGCCAGCCTCGGCATGGCGATTGCGATGTCGCTGATTGGCATGGCCACCGCGCCGTGGCAGCTGGTGGCGCTGCGTTTGCTGGCGGGTTTGCTCGGCGGCTACGCCTCGGGATCGACCATTCTGGTGGCGGCGCAAACGCCGAAAGAACAAACCGGCTGGGCGCTCGGCGTGTTGTCATCCGGCATTATGGCCGGCAACGTGGTGGGGCCGCTGCTGGGCGGCGTGTTGCCGCCGCTGATTGGCATTCGTCACACCTTCTGGCTGACCGGCGCGGTGATTTTCCTCGCCTTCCTCGCCACCACCTTTTTACTGAAAGAGGTGCCGCGTCCCTCTGGCAAGAAAATCCCGCAAAACGTTGCTGACGATGCGAAGTCACTGAATCTGCCGGTGGTGCGCCTGATGTGGCTGTCGGGCATGCTGCTGATTTTCGCCAATATGTCGATTGAGCCGATCATCACGCTGTATATCGGTCAGTTTGTCAGTGGCGATCACGCAATAACCGTCACCGCCGGATTGGTGATGGCGGCCGCTGCGCTCGGCAGCATTATCTCCGCGCCGCGCCTGGGACGGCTGGCCGATCGCGTTGGACATGGTCGCGTGCTGGTTTACGGATTGATAGCCTGCGCGTTGCTGCTGATCCCGCAGGCGTTTATCAGCGAAGCGTGGCAATTGGTGGTGCTGCGTTTTCTGATGGGCATGGCGCTGGGTGGATTGATGCCGTGCGTCACGGCGCTGATTCGTCACAGCGTACCGCAGTCGCAGGTGGGAAAGATGCTGGGGTATTCGACATCGGCGCAGTATGTTGGCCAGGTTTCAGGTCCGCTGTTCGGCGGCTTTATTGGCGGCGCGTTTGGTATGCGTCCAGTGTTTCTGGCGACCTGCGTGATTATGGCGCTGTGCGCGCTGTTAAACGCCCGCGTGCTGCGTAACCGCTAACCGTGCGACATGATGGGCGCACCGCAAGTTTGTGCGTTTTTTGCAAAGGTCGCCATAAATGGCGACCCTACGAAAAAGCGGGCCTAAGCCCGCTTTGTTACCTCAACGCAAAAACTTACTTCGCATCTGGCAGTGCATAAGCAATCACATAATCGCCCAGCTTGGTACCAAACGAACCGTGACCACCTGCTGCGATAACAACGTACTGCTTGCCATCCACTTCATAGGTCATCGGCGTTGCCTGGCCGCCTGCTGGCAGACGTGCTTGCCACAGCATTTCACCGGTATTGGTGTCGAAGGCACGCAGATAGTTATCTGCAGTAGCACCAATGAAGAACACGTTACCTGCGGTGGTGATTGGGCCGCCCAGCATTGGCATACCCATTTTGAACGGCAGTGGAACTGGCGCGCTATCGCGAACCGTACCAATGCGTTTTTTCCACACGGTTTCGTTAGTCTTCAGATCAACCGCTGAGACATAGCCCCACGCCGGTTGTTTACACGGCAGACCAAATGGTGACAGGAACGGATTCAGCTCCACGCCGTACGGTACGCCGTACTGTGGCTGAATTCCGGTTTCAGTACCTGAACCACCTTTGTCGTCAGCCGGTGGCTCGATCGGGTTGCCCGGACCGCGCGGAACCAGCTTGGAAACAAACGGCAGCGCCATTGGGTTAGCAATCGCAATCTGACGATGTGGATCCACCGCGATACCGCCCCATTCGAACATGCCGAGGTTGCCTGGGAAGACCAGCGTACCTTGCTCAGACGGCGGGGTGAACGGACCTTCATAGCGCAGACGCTTGAAGATCACGCGGCACACCAGCTGGTCGTACATCGTCGCGCCCCACATGTCCTTGTCCGTCAGATTCTGTTTCGGACGGAAGGTCAGTTCGGAGTACGGCTGAGTTGGTGAAACGTGGTCACCTTTGGCTGCGCCCTGTGGAACCGGGGTTTCCGGCGCAGGGACAACCGGCTCGCCGGTGCGACGATCCAGCACAAAGATGTTACCGGTTTTCGCCGGTGCATAAATTACCGGTACGGTTTTACCATCTTTGGTGGTGATATCGGCCAGTGTCGGCTGCGACGGCAGGTCCATATCCCACAGATCGTGATGCACGGTCTGATACGACCACACCAGCTTACCGGTGGTGGCGTTCAGTGCCAGTACGCTGCTCGCATAACGTTCCTGCTCTGCTGTGCGGTTGCCGCCCCAGATATCTGGCGTTGACACACCCATTGGCAGGTAAACGATATCCAGTTTCGGATCGTACACCGCCGGTGCCCATGAGTTCGGTGAATTCATGGTGAAGGTGTGTTCATCCTGTGGAATCGCGTTCGGATCTTTCGCGCCCGGATCGAACACCCACAACAGTTTACCGGTGTTGACGTCGAAGCCACGAATGGCGCCAGACGGCTCACGGGTTGAGTAGTTATCGGTGACCGCGCCCGCTACCACGATGGTAGTGTCGGTGATGACCGGCGGTGAGGTTGGCTCGTACTGACCTGGGGTCAATACTGGCTGCTTGTGCTGCAGATCCAGTTCACCGTTGTTGCCAAAGGCAGCACAACGTTCACCGGTTTCCGCATCCAGCGCGAACATACGGCCATCATTTACCGGCAGGTAAATACGGCGTGAGCACAGCGCAGGTTGGGTATTGGCCGCATCAGCTGCAGCAGGGACTTCGTGGTAAGAAACGCCACGGCAGGTCACGTGCTGGAAGGTTGGATTCGGCTTCAGGCCCGGATCAAATTTCCACTTCTGCTTACCGGTTTTAGCATCCAGCGCAAACAGAATCTGGTGCGGTGAGCACAGATACAGAGTGTCGCGGATTTTGATTGGCGTGACTTCATCGGTGATTTCGCCCGGATCGTTTGGCGTCTTCAAATCGCCGGTCTGGAACTGCCAGGCAACCTGCAGCTCTTTAACGTTACCGGTGTTGATCTGCTTCAGCGGCGAGAAACGGGTGCCTTGCTGGTCACGTGCATATGCAGGCCAGTCAGCATCATCGATTTTGCTCAGCGGCTGCGCCTGCGGAGCATTAGAGGCTGCCGCTGGAATTTCACCGTTCAGCTCTTGTGGATCGTGGAACACTGCCCACGCCAGCACCAGCACGCTGGCAAGCAGCGCCACTGACAACAGCGCCAGAGCGCCTTTGCCGGCATTATTCAGACCGCGATACACAAACGGCAGAATCAGCCAGATGCCGAAGATCACCAGCACATCGGTACGCGGTGCCAGCGCCCAGAAGTCGAAACCGACTTCCCACACGCCCCACACCAGCGTTGCCAACAGCAGCAATGCGTACAGCAGTAATGCTGAGCCGCTACGGCGCCACAGCAGAATAGCGGTGATCAACATGACCACACCGCCAATAACGTAGTACCAGGAACCACCAATGGCGGCTAACCAAACGCCACCAACCAGCATAAACGCGCCCGTCAGCAGTGCAAAAAGCACTGTGAGCAAACAGATGACGCCAAAAGAGGAGGAAGCTCTCCCCACCATCGCGTCCTCTCTCTTTATCATCAAAAACTAAAAAGGAAACAACGCGTTGGGTTGCTTCCCGACATAGAGTACGAAATAACGAAACGGTTCGAACGACGCTTTCCGTGCGGCGAGATGTTCCCTTTGCGTTAAATTTTATCTTAAAAACGTTAAAGGGTTTGATATTTTTAGTGCTTTGCACGCGTGGAGAGGAAGTAGTGCGACATTTTATGGGGGAATAAAGGTGTTATGTCCGGTTAGATCGGGCCATAACACCTAAGAGCAACACTTTGTGTAAACGTTTACCCTTCGAGCAGCCTGCTGCTGGTACGTTGCTGTTGCCAGCCACTCAAATTAAGTTGCTCATAGTGTTCAGCAGGCAGCGTTAACTGCTGGGTACGTAATATTACCTCCGCTTCTCTTTCGCGACAGGACTCCAGCAGAAAAGGAAAGCTGAACTTGAGGTAATTATCGTTAAAAAACTCATCGGTCAGCACAATACCGCGAAAAGGAAAGGTGGATATATTCTTCCAGCAGGTGCCGGGCGGTGCCAAATCATATAGCCAAAATGAGAAACGCTCTGCGGCCTGGCGTAATGCACTATCTTGCTGAACTAAATCGGCATAATTGATCGCCAATTGTACATTCTCATTCTGCAGGCAGGAATAATTATCCGGTGCCTGTAAAAAGCGCACAAGGTTATTTCCCGTTAACGGGATGATTATTAATTCGGGTGCATTCGGCAACTGGTTATGCAGCGAAATTATGTTGCATCCATTAAGTGTTGTCGTGCTTTCCGGTTCGCAATGCATAAAAGGTGCTGAATAACACACGCCAGCTAGCGCACCGTCGAAACGGCGAATGCGCTCAGTAACATAAGGATTATAAGATCTGTTTTCCATTTATCTCTGTGAATAAATTAATTGGATGGAACGTCTTAATTATTATAAGAACGGGCGCCTGGTGAAATCTTAACCCGGACAATATAAACCCTTTGCTTAATAAAGTTGATCTTTTTTAATTGTCTCTGATAGAGAGATATTAAGTGAAGCGGTAGCGATAATTCGCCATCATCTTATGTGTGTTGATATTTTCACGTTATAACCATCAGCCGGCTAATATTAAGAGCCCTATGCTTAGCTAAATTTTGGATAAGCTTCTGTTTTTAAACAGCACGGCTAGCCATTGCCTGGCTCAACAAGATGCCGCACTCTGTGGCCTGAAAAAATAAAGCGGAAGCCATGATGTGGCTTTTCACCAGGTTGGTGCAACGACGCTAACCGATGTAATGATTTAGGATGGGATAAAACTATGGGCTCTACAGTATCCGCAGCAGAGGATTCGTTGCTGCGGCACAGGTCGTTTGTCGCCTTTTGGCTGGCGCGCACCTGTTCATCGTTTGGTTTTCAAATGTTCTCGGTCGCAGTCAGCTGGCAAATCTACGCGCTGACTCACAGCGCGATGGCGCTCGGCATGATCGGTCT
>NZ_DAMBSA010000139.1:0-10356 GCF_032054795.1 Pantoea sp. CTOTU49201 | reverse complement strand
GGTGAACCGCCTGCAAAGCGACATGTTCCGCCCCGATCTTGATTCCGAGGGCTACTAAGCAATGGCGGCGCTGATCTATCTGCATGGCTTCAACAGTTCCCCGCAATCGGCGAAAGCTACCCAGCTACAGCAATGGCTCAACGAGCAGCATCCACACATCAATGTGATGGTGCCGCAACTGCCGACGTTTCCGGCCGAAGCCGCCGGTATGCTGGAAGAGTTGGTGATGCAATATGCCGGTGAACCGTTGGGATTGGTGGGATCGTCGCTGGGCGGCTATTTTGCTACCTGGCTGTCGCAGTGTTTTATGTTGCCAGCGGTGGTGGTCAATCCCGCCGTACGGCCGTTTGAGCTGCTGGTGGATTACCTCGGCGAAAACCGTAATCCCTACACCGGCCAGCAATATGTGTTAGAGTCTCGCCACATTTACGATCTGAAAGTAATGCAGATTGACCCTCTTGAAGCGCCCGATTTACTCTGGCTGCTGCAACAAACCGGCGATGAAATACTCGATTATCGCCAGGCGCTGGAGTATTACAGCGCATGCCGCCAGACGGTTGAAGAGGGCGGCAATCATGCCTATATCGGATTCGAACGCCATTTCGCACAGATAGTTGATTTTCTGGGATTAAACGCTCAGTAGCTTTGCGAAGTGGGGCCATTTTCCTATTGCTAATCAGAAATTTACGATGAGCCAATCTAGCTATAATGCCGATGCCATTGAGGTCCTGACCGGCCTTGAACCGGTGCGTCGTCGTCCGGGGATGTACACCGATACCACGCGCCCGAACCACCTGGGCCAGGAGGTGATCGATAACAGCGTCGATGAGGCGCTGGCCGGTCACGCTAAACGCGTGGAAGTCATTCTTCATGCCGACCAGTCGCTGGAAGTTATTGATGATGGTCGTGGCATGCCAGTGGATATCCATCCGGAAGAAGGCGTGCCTGCGGTTGAGCTGATTCTTTGCCGCCTGCATGCGGGCGGCAAATTTTCCAATAAAAATTATCAGTTCTCAGGCGGCTTGCACGGCGTTGGGATCTCGGTGGTTAACGCCTTATCAAAGCGCGTCGAAGTTACCGTGCGTCGTAACGGCGAAATCTACCAGATTGCCTTCGAAAATGGCGATAAAGTGCAGGATCTTACGGTTACCGGCACCGTTGGTAAACGCAACACCGGTACCAGCGTGCATTTCTGGCCAGATGAAAGCTTCTTTGATAGTCCGCGTTTCTCCGTTTCCCGCTTATCGCATCTGTTAAAAGCCAAAGCCGTGCTCTGTCCGGGCGTTGAAATTGTCTTTAAAGACAAGGTAAACGACACCGAACAAACCTGGATGTATCAGGATGGCCTGACCGATTACCTGTGTGAAGCGATTGACGGTTTGCCGACGCTGCCGGAAAAACCCTTTGTGGGGAGTTTTGCCGGCGATGTGGAAGCGGTGGATTGGGCGCTGCTTTGGCTGCCGGAAGGCGGAGAGCTGCTAACGGAAAGCTACGTCAACCTGATCCCAACCATGCAAGGCGGCACGCACGTCAACGGCTTGCGTCAGGGATTGCTGGATGCCATGCGTGAGTTCTGCGAATACCGCAATATTTTGCCGCGCGGCGTGAAGCTCTCGGCGGAAGATATCTGGGATCGCTGTGCGTACGTGCTGTCGGTGAAGATGCAGGATCCGCAGTTTGCCGGTCAGACTAAAGAGCGCCTCTCTTCGCGTCAGTGTGCGGCATTCGTCTCAGCAGTGGTGAAAGATGCCTTCAGCCTGTGGCTGAACCAGAACGTGCAGGCGGCTGAAATGCTGGCCGAGCTGGCGATCTCCAGCGCACAGCGCCGTATGCGTGCCGCGAAGAAAGTGGTGCGTAAAAAACTCACCAGCGGACCGGCGCTGCCGGGCAAACTGGCTGACTGCACCGCGCAGGATTTGAATCGAACCGAACTGTTCCTCGTCGAAGGGGATTCTGCGGGCGGATCCGCCAAGCAGGCGCGCGATCGTGATTATCAGGCGATCATGCCGCTGAAAGGTAAGATCCTCAACACCTGGGAAGTCTCTTCAGACGAAGTACTGGCTTCGCAGGAAGTGCATGATATTTCAGTGGCGATCGGTATTGATCCTGATAGTGAAGATCTGAGCCAGCTGCGTTACGGCAAGATCTGTATCCTCGCGGATGCGGACTCCGATGGTCTGCACATTGCCACGCTGCTGTGTGCGCTGTTTGTTAAGCATTTCCGCTCGCTGGTGCAGCACGGCCATGTATATGTGGCAATGCCGCCGCTGTATCGCATCGATCTCGGCAAAGAAGTCTATTACGCCTTAGATGAAGATGAGAAAGAGGGCGTGCTGGATCAGCTGAAGCGCAAAAAAGGTAAGCCGAATGTGCAGCGCTTTAAGGGCTTGGGTGAAATGAACCCGCTGCAGCTGCGCGAAACCACGCTCGATCCGAACACGCGTCGTCTGGTGCAATTGACCATCAGCGATGAAGATGTCGACCAAACGCTACGTGTAATGGATATGCTGCTGGCCAAGAAACGCTCGGAAGATCGCCGAAACTGGCTGCAAGAGAAAGGCGATTTAGCCGACCTCGAAGTGTAAAAATTGGGACGCCGCGGCGTCCCTTTTTATTGCTGCTGCTGCAGTGCTTGCTTAATTCGCGCAACTACCGCGCTCCACTCTTCATCCTGCCCGCGCGCAAACAATCTCATTTGCGGATACCACGGCGAATCTTCGCGATTTTCTAACCAGCGCCAATCGCGCGCGCAGGCCGGCAACATTACCCAGCAAGGTTTCCCCAGCGCACCGGCCAAATGGATTACCGACGTATCCACACCAATCACTAAATCCAGTTGTGAAATAACGGCGGCGGTATCCTGATAATCAGTGAATTGGGCACCCAATGGCTGTACGTGTGGGAAATCAGCGATTTCCTCTTCACCTGCACCTTTTTGCAAGCTAATCCAGTTGATATCAGGCAGCTCAAACAAAGGGGAAAGCTGTGACAGATGCGCAAGCGATCGCTGGCTATCATTCTTATGCCCGCTGGATCCTTTCCATACGATACCGATTTTTTTCCCGCGTCCCTTAATCGGCCACTTTGCGTGCTGTTCTGCTGGGCTGAACAAATAGGGATGATGCGCGCTAAAGGGCTGTGTTGAGCTGAGGAAATGCTGCGGTAAATCCAGTAATGAGCACCAGTAATCTGCCTGTGGCAACGCGTGTTGTGTCTCTTCCCGCGTAAGATAATCGTCGAGATGCGGCAGTGTAACCATCAATGGTTTTAAGGCCTCGCTGCCCAGCATGATCACTTTTTCAGCCTGCTTTTCTGTTTTCACGCGGGTGAGATAGCGACAGAATTGAATCTCGTCTCCTATTCCTTGTTCAGTGCGCACCAACAGCGTTTTACCGCACAGATCTTCTCCTTGCCAGTAGCGAATGGGCAGTTTAGGCAGAGTAAAAAAGCGCTCAGGATTATCCGGTGCATAACGCGCCTGATAGTTTGACCAGCCAGCAGAAAAGTTACCTTGCTGCAGTTGCACCATGCCGAGCGCATTGCGGCAGCGCAGATCGCTGCGACGTGCGTGCAGCACTTGCTGCATCTGACTTTCAGCTTCTTGCAACTGGCCCATGTGTGCCAGCAACGTACTCATGCCGTAGCGGGCTTCGGTATAATCGGCCTGGCTCAGCAATGCTAATCGATACTGGTCTAAAGCAAGATGATAGCGGCGCTGTTTATGCAGCAGAATAGCGTAATTATTGTGACAGGCGGCGTAGCCCGCATGTGATTTCAGCGCAGCCTGATAACAGGCTTCGGCCTCGCTCCAGCGTCCGGCGTCATAATGGGTAAGGCCGAGACCGTTGAGTAATCCCGCATCTAGTGGCGCAAGCTTCAGCGCCCGCTGATAATAGCGCTGCGCTAAATCAAGATCGCCACTGCGCCGTGTAAGCCGCGCGGCTTCATGCAGAAACCAGCCATCGTAAGGGACAAGTGTTAGATGCGCTCGGATCTTACGCCAGGCTTCCTCCTGTCGACCTTGCTGCAGTAGCTGGGTTACCGCTTGCTGCAGGCGTGAACCGCTATCCATCCGAGGTTTATGGCGCATTGTGATATCCTGCCGCTAATAAAGTGGCGTAATTTAAGTCAAAAGTGTCAGAAACCGCGCTAAGACAGGTCTCGTTCTTTGAGGATGGAAAGTTGAAAATTACACTGGAAGAGTTGCGTGCCTGGGTTGCGGTGGTAGATACGGGTTCAATCACATCAGCTGCAGAGCAGCTCGATCAAACCAGCTCTGGCGTTAGTCGTGCACTTAGCCGTCTGGAAAGCAAGCTGCAAACCACCTTGATGCACCGCACAACACGTCGGCTGGCATTGACCGAAGAGGGGCTGATTTTTCTCGATCACGCGCGGCAGATTCTCGCTTCAGTCGAACAAGCTGAAGAACATATTGCGCAGCGTCGGGACATTCCTTCCGGACGCTTACGCGTCAATGCGAACACGCCTTTTACCCTGCACGTTATTGTTCCGCTGGTGGCGGAGTTCCGTCAGCGTTATCCGCAGATTCAGCTGGAATTGAACACCGACGATATCGTTATTGATCTGCTGGAGCAGCAGACAGATATCGCCATTCGCATCGGCGAGTTGCGTGATTCGACGCTACGCGCGCGGGTGCTTGGTAGCAGCGCTATTCGCCTGTTAGCCAGCCCGGTTTATCTTGAAAAGTTTGGCGTCCCGGATAGTGTTGAGTCGCTGGCAAATCATCAATTGTTGGGTTTTAGTCAGCTTGATGCACACAACGTCTGGCCGGTTTGGCAGCGCGAAGGAGAGTTCTTACGTATCAAACCCACACTTTCCGCTTCCAGTGGCGAAACGCTACGTCAATTGGCCTTAGCTGGACAAGGCATCGTACGTTTATCCGATTTTGTGAGTCGTGAAGATCGTGTCAACGGGCGTTTGATTCAGGTTTTGGAAACGGAAACCCGTGAACAGCGTTTACCCATTCACGCGGTCTATTACCGCAATCAATCCCTTACCTCACGTATCACCTGTTTTCTGGATTTTTTGCGCGAAAAAATTCAGGAAAATCATCTGTTATAGTGTTGTTCCAGTTCAATTAATTCCCTTCCTGCTTAACGATTTAATTCATAAAAACTCTTTAATTCAGATAGTTAATTAACTAACTGTCTTTTTGGCAACGTTGGGAAATTTTTTCTTTCCTAACGGGACGTTTCTTATGTCTCGGAAATCTCTCTTTCCCGATTATGTCGCTCACTTTGAGCCCACAGAGGTGGGTTGAGCCAGGGAGATTGCTGCGCTTGTACGCAATCGCGCAATCAAAATCTAATGTACGGAAGGGATTAATCATGAACGTTTCGCCCGTGAGTGTTGCGGTTATTGATAAAAAAACAATAACGAAAGCGGAAGCATTGCGTGTAAGCAAAGACGGTAAAGCCGCAAAAATTCAGGCTATTACCAACGGTAAATATCTGCTGACGCAGGGTAATGATGGCGTTGCACCGGAAAACATTACCGTTAAACGTGTGGGAAAAAATCTGCTTGTAATGCTGGAAGGGTCTGACGCCAGCGAACCGGATCTCATCATTGAAGACTTTTTTGCCAAATCTGGCACTTTGGTCGGCAAAGCTGAAGATGGTGCAATGCATGAATACGTCGCTACCGATGGTGATTCGGACCATGATGCTGCTGCATTAGCTGATGGCGAAACCAGTTCGTTAGCCTTGGGTGAAGGCACGATTGATACTGCGGCTGGTTTTGAACTGGCATCCGGTTTTGATTGGTCGCCAGCGCTGATTGCGCTTGGTGGATTGGCGGCTATTGCCGCTGCGGCTGGCTTGGGTTATCTGGTCGCGAAAGAACAATATCAGGATAACAATAGTGGCGGCAATGGTGGTAACGGCGGCGGTGATGATGGCAAAGGCGGTGGTGATGACGGTAAAGGCGGTGGTGACAACGGCGGCCGAGATGTACATGTTCCAGTCGTAAATGGCCTGTTCGATGATGTCGGCAGCATCACTGGCTTAATTGCCAAAAATGGCAGAACCGATGACACCACGCCAACGCTCAATGGTACAGGTTCCAAAGGGAATGTGATTGAGATTTGGGATGGCAAAAATAAAATCGGCGAAACCACAGTTGGTGAAGACGGTACCTGGTCATTTACGCCAGGCACTGCGTTAACTGCTGGTGAGCACAGTATTACAACGCGTGAACGCAATGAAAAGGGTGTAGTCAGCGATCCAAGCGAAGCATGGGATTTCACTATTGACCTGACGGCACCAGCCAAAGGCACCATTGGTAGCATGGTTGACGATACGGTTAATCCAGCAAAAGAAATTACCAATGGCGGTCTGACAAAAGACAACACCCCAGTTATGTCTGGGAAAGCAGAATTAGGTTCCACTGTCGAAATCTGGAAGGATGGCAAGCTGGTAGGTACGGCTAAGACGGATAGTGAAGGTAACTGGAAATTTACCGTTCCAGCTTTAGCAGACGGTAAACATGATTTCAGTGCTGTAGTCGTTGACCAAGTCGGTAATAAATCCCTGCCATCCGATCCATGGATTATTGAGGTCGATACTGTCCCGCCAGAAAATAAAGGCATTGGCGAAATCATCGATGACGATGGAAAAATGATTGAAAATGGCGATGAAACGGAAGACAGCACGCCGACTTTTAAAGGTGAAGGTCAAAAAGGTGAAATCATCAAGATAATCGATAACGGCAAGGTTATTGGTAGCACCGTAGTTGATGATAAAGGTGAATGGAGCTTTACGCCGGAAAAAGCTATTGGTAATGGTGAACATGAATTTCAGATTATCGTGCAAGATCCCGCTGGAAATGAATCAGCACCGTCGGATAAAGTGATTATTGATATTAATGATCCTACGGGGCCAGTCGATCCAGGTCAGGAGGTTATTCCTAATCCTGATGTGCCAGTAACCGGTACCATCGATGCATTATTTAAAGACAACAACGATGCAGGAAATAAAGAACTGAATCCAAAAGATCAGCCTATTAACGATTCTACTTTCATTATCGAAGGGTCTGGTCAGGAAGGAAATATCGTTTATCTCTGGATCACCGGGAAAGATGGGCATATCTACCATTCGACAACGGTAGGTGCTGATGGTAAATGGAGCTTTACTACACCTGAACTGGTCGATGATTTTTACAAAATCGAAGCTGCCTTTAAGGATGCTGATGGCGTCGTTTCATCTAAAACGCCAATTTATGATGTTGAAGTCGATACCACACCGCCGTTACCACCAGTGATTGATTTATTTGCAAACGCTTTAGAGGGAATGGACTTATCCGAACTGCTGTCAGAACAAGGCTATTCTCTGTTAAGTGAACCGCAGGATAATAATGTTGAGTTGCACGATCTGAAAAATACTCTTTTGAATGACATTGCATTCAATGAAAATGATATTACGGTAGAGGGTGTTTTAACAGCGAATGATTCAACCATGGATTCCGTTTATGAAATGAATGGAATGCTGGATCAAACATCACATCATTAATTTTTTGGAACAATATGAGCAGGTGTCAATCGGCGCCTGTTTTCTGGAGTAGTTATGAAAAATAAATCAATTCTGATGCTGGCAGCATTCGCCTCATTGTCAGTAATGACGGCGTTTAATGCGCAAGCACAAAATAATTTCGGTCAGGTTTGGCGTTCAATGCCCGCTGCAGCTAATGACCAGGTTCGTGTTGTATATTACCGCCCTGTGGATGCTGCAGGCAATTCCCCTGCACATATTTATGTTGATGGCGAATTTCAGACAGCATTATTACCGGGAAGCTACAGTGCATTTTGTTTAAATCCTGGTGTGCATTCACTGGGTAGTTTTACAAATGATGCACCTTCTTATCAGGGCAAGCAGCAGCAGCCGTGGCGCGATAATCTGGCAGCCGGAAAGACCTATTATATTCGAGCTAGCCTGGATGGTACTGGACGCCCATTGGTGACCAGCGCATCTGATGCACAGCAGCAACTGGTGGGAACGCGTCAGCAAATCCATCTGTTATCGCGTGCATCTTCAGTCATAGCTTGCCAGCAAGGTACCATGCAATCTTACGATAACTATGAGTTTTCATCAGACCTGCTATTTAATTTTGCCAGCGCCAATAGTGATGACATCTCAGCTGAAGGCCGTGATGCTATTCAGCAGTTCACGGCAATGCTTAAACGACAGGCAAATAGCCAGGCGCGCATCGTTGTTACTGGATTCACCGACCCTATTGGAGATGAAAATAGTAATATGCAATTAGGCCAACGTCGTTCCGATGCGATTAAGAAATTATTAGTCAATAATGGCCTATCTAGCGCTAATATTTCATCTCAAAGCATGGGTGAAAGCCAGGTATCTAAACAGTGCCAGGGAACGCGTAAAGAGCAGGTGGCCTGTTATGCGAGCGAACGTCGCGTTATTATTAGTGTGGAAAATAAATAATAACGATATTAATTTCTAAATATTAACCAATGGCCTTCCAGATATTGAGGTTGGCCTATTTTTTTAAATTATATTTCTTGTTGGTAATTCAATTAACACTAGTCGTTTAAGACATGTCCTGTGTTGCCTGTTTTGCTAATTAGAAGAGAATCATTTCGCTCCAGAGGGATATCTGGAGCTTTAAAATCCCATATCATTAAGGAATATGCTCATGGCGAACAACAGCATTAATGAACTTAAGCCCGCTTACATTGTTAATACCACTGATTCAAATTATGGGTGGTTAACACCAGAGCCAATAAAAACGGCACCGGGTGGCAAACTTGAAATTATTATTGATGGTGTCACTTATACCACTACTCTGGGGCCTGCAGGTGAGTGGTCCTTTACTCCGCCGGGTGGCTGGGCTGAAGGTATGCACACCGTACAATTAGTTTCTATTGATAGAGCAACTAACCGTAGTGCGCCAACCACATTGATTTTGAATGTCGACAAAACTCCGCCATCACAACCTGAAATCTGGCGTGCAGTTGACAGCACCGGCGGCGATAAAGGTAACCTGACACCAGGTGATACTAGCGATGAACGCAAACCTGCTCTTTCAGGTGTGGCCGAGCCAGGTTCAATTGTTTATCTGTATGATGGTGCAGGTACGACTCCAATTGGTTCCACAACTGCAAATAAAATGGGCGCGTGGACCATCACCCCAGACCTTATGGATGGCACACACAGCCTGACTGTGACATCACAGGATGCCAGCAAAAATACCAGTGTGAAGTCAGCACCGTTTGAACTCAAAATTGCGGCAGGTTCCGTTGTGTTTGCAGAGCAAGGTGTGTCCGATGCATCCGCCGAACAGATCAAACCTGGAGAATTTGACACTTTTGCTCAGGATAAAGAGGGAGTGAAACCTGACTACCTTCCAAGAAGAGTGATCAAGGGTTCAGGCACTGAGCTCAGTGAAATTGGATCGACAGTACAGGTTGTTCTGAACAATGTGGTTTACACAGCAAAAGTCGGCACTGATGGCAAATGGAGTGTTGCTTTACCTGAGTTGGAAGATGGCACCTATTTCTATCAGGTACGCTTCCGTGATCGCGCTGGCAACTGGGGCGAAGCCACCCAAAAGATTGTCATCATTGAAGCTGATGCACTTGATGCACCAGAGATCATGCGCGTTATTGATGATGTAGGCACAATGGACTATTTAACCTCTGGCCATTATACCAATGATAACACCCCTACTCTTAGCGGTGTTGCGCAACCGGGTTCATTGGTCTCCATCTTTGGTACTGACTCAACGATTATAGGTTCAGTTACAGCTGGTGATGATGGTCGCTGGAGCTTTACGCCAACACTGACCGAAGATGGTACGCATGTCTTCAACGTTTCTTATAAAGATCGTTTCGATAATCAAAGCCCTAAATCAGATAACTTCACCATCAATTTGGATACGTCTATCCCAAAAGACCCATCTCTGGCTCTGGTTTGGGATGATGAGGGTACCTGGAAGGGTGAATTGAAAACGGGTGATACCACAGATGACAAAACTCCGACTCTGTCAGGCCGAGGTGAAGCTGACACAATTGTGCGTATTTGGGACGGTGAAACGCTGATCGCGAGCACGGTGGTTGATAGATTAGGTGATTGGAAGATTGATCTCGATTTAGAAGAAGGGACTTACAACCTGCGCGTCGATGCGATATCGCTAGGTGGTAATCCTTCAGTAGGTAAAACAGACAATTTCCAGCTGATTATCGATACCAACTTATTACCACCGGTGCAGATTGAAGAAGTGGTCGCAAACAACACCGTTCCTGAAGTCGTTCTGAAAGATGGCGACGCAACCAATGACACAACTCCAGTGCTTCGTGGTTCGGGCAACGATGGCGATATT
>NZ_DAMBSA010000138.1:0-10364 GCF_032054795.1 Pantoea sp. CTOTU49201 | reverse complement strand
GTACCGATCTGCCCGCAGATAAACCCGACGATCAGGCCGGGCGCGAAGCCGGGACGATCGGCAATGGAGTAGGCGATCGCCGCGCTGATCAGCGGCACAATTAAGCCCATGCCCCAGCCGCCGATCTGGTTGAGCATCCAGGCGACAGTGCCGGTCTGCTTGCCGACATCCGGGCCGCCAATCACCTGGCCGAGCGCGATGCAGATCCCGGCGGCGACGATCAGCGGGATCATCCACGAGATCCCGGTGAGCAAATGCCCTTTGATCTCCTGGCCGTACTGACGTTTGTTGTCATTCATGATGGATCTCCTCAAGCGCGCGCCAGTGAATCCGCCACTTTTTCGAGGAATTTCACCGGTGATTTGATCACTACTTCGGTTTTCACTCGCACAATGGGTTTGCCCTGAAAGCGCTCCTCGCCTTTGATCTTCACGTCAACGGCGAGGATCACCACGTCAGCGGCGGCGATGTCTTCCTGCGTCAGCGCCGTTTCGGTGCCGATGGTGCCCTGAGTTTCAACGTGGATGGTGTGGCCCAGCGCGTGGGCCCCTTTAATCAGTTTTTCGCGCGCAATATAGGTATGCGCGATGCCTGCCGTGCAGGCCGCTACACAGACGATATTCATGTGTTACCTCAAAGAGTTAGGGTGTTAACAGAGGTCGGTTTCGGCGTACTGACTAAACAGCCGGATGATATTGCTGGCATCGTTTTCCACCAGCAGTTGGGCTATCACCTCATCATCGGCCAGCGCACTGGCCACCTGCGACAACAGGCGAATATGGGTGGTGTTCTGATCTTCCAGTCGCACCGCGAACAGGATGATGCAGCGCACCTGGCTGCCATCAAGCGTTTCCCACGGAATGTCGTGTTGAGTGCGGCCGATGGCGAGCGTAGTTTGTTTCACCGCCGCAGATTTACCGTGCGGAATGGCGATGTGATTTTCGAAGCCGGTGGAGCCTTCGGCTTCACGCAGCCAGACGTCTTCGATAAAAGCGGCGCGGTCGCTGATGGCGCCGTCGTGGTAGAGCAAATCGGTCAGTTCATTAATCGCTTGTTCTTTGGTGGTGGCGGTCAGCGCCAGGTTAACGCGGCGTGGCGTGAGAATGCGCGAAATATCCATGATCAATCCTCATTCAATTAATGTTCAGCCAAAGCGCAGGAGGCGCCGTCGGGCAGCTGGCTGCCAATCATGGCGTCTGTCACCCGCCGAATATCGTCATCGTTAAAAAAGGCACTGACATATACCGCCGGAACCGATCCGGCATTGAGGTGAATAGTGGTGATCACCAAATCCACCGTTTCTCGCTGGCAAAACTCCGCGTGATTGCTGGCGGAAACCACGCCGACAATCGCCCAATCCGGGAAGGCGCGCAGGATGCGACTCTTCAGCAAATGCGAGGTCCCGACGCCGCTCGAGCACACCACCAGAATGCGTTTGTGGGCAATTTGTCGCTCCAGCGCCGCCTGGAAATGCACGCACAGATAACCTATTTCGTCATCCGCCACTGATGAAAGTCCCTGGCTGCGCGCGGTTAATTGCATCGCCTGCTGAGTTAAGGAAAATATTTCTTTCATCTCCTGCTGAATATCCTCCAGCAGCGGATTACGAATATGAATATGGTATTTGAGTCGATTTAATAATGGTTTTATATGGACTAATAACCCTTCAAATAATAATCGGTCCTGTGATAAGTCCTGCTGAATAAATGACGCGAAACGATCGATTAATTCACAGGTTATTTTTACCGATTCAGCGGTGGAAAATTGATTATGCAGCGGCGCATTATCACCACGTTCTTCCACCACAATGCCGGACGAGACAATATATTGATAAATAAAACCCACTTCATCGGCTGGCAATGCGCAGCACATGCGCTGTTCAATCTGGACCACCATCTGCTGGGCAATGTTCAGAATGCGCTGGTCGAGATCCTGCGCGCTGGTCAGCGTTTCCAGCGCCAGCGCGTTACCTTGCGCCATGCGATGCATCATGATCAGAATATGAGTGCAAAGATTGAGGTACCACGCGTCGCCCAGCGGATAACTCAGTTGCTGCTCCATCTGTTGCAGCAGCGCCTGCACAAACGCCACATCCTCATCGCCAAAATAGTGCACCAGCGCCTGCTGGCTGCCGGGATCGAGGCGCGGTAGCAGCGGCGTACCGGCAACGTTCTGCTGCATCACATCATTAATCAGCGACACCATCGCCTGGCGCAGCGTCTGCTCGTTGCCTTCAATGTGCGTGCCGCCGGGGCCGCGCTGCAGTACCAAACCCAGCGGCTGCAGCCACTCTTCAATCACTTTCAGGTCATTCACGATCGACGCATGGCTGATAAAGTAGCGCTCTGACAATTTGCTGATTGAGGTCGCGCGTGGTGCATCACTTAATAGCTGCGAGGCAATCTTCACCCGTCGGCTGTTATGGCTCAGCGCATCCGAGCTGCTTTCGTCACCGTTAAGCTGCTGCTCTAGTTGCAGACGCTGCTGCAGATCGTCCACTCGCAGGCGCACGCCGCGTCCCGGCATTTTTTCCAGCTGCAGCGACCAGTCGCTCAGCCAGCTCTCCAGCCACTGTAAATCGCGCTGAATGGTTTTCTCCGACACACCAAGCTGTGTCGCTAATGCTTTACTCGGCTGCGGCGCGGCATGATGCAGCAGCAATTTTACTAATCGGTGTTGTCGCGAAGTCAGTATTTGCATTCGGTCACCCTTATTTTGGCAAAACGTTTATGGCTAATTGATGTTTATATTTATTCCATGCCAGAAATCAGAAGCGCAAAAATGTGGTGCTTGTGGAGTATGAATTTAGGAGAGGAATCAGTAAGCAACAATACTAAATGTTGTCCCGGCTTGCGGACACTATTAATACGCTGAATCCATCGGGATATTAATTGCGAAGTTGCTCACATATTATTATCGATATTCACTGTGACATGGCTCCCATTCCGTTTTAATTTTTCAACCAATATCACGTTATTAAATGTAAGCCGTTTCTGTTTGCTGAACGGGCTTCTCTGTGACTAAACCGCACGAATAAGGTAATATCCTCGCCAAATGACCGCCGGATGTCCCGCCGTTGCGGGCCACGAAGTGAGGATGCGAGCTGAATGAGCGAATTGACGCAGGATGGTGCAGAGCGTCTTGCCCTGCACACGTTTACGGAAAACGCGTACCTGAACTACTCCATGTACGTGATCATGGACCGCGCGCTGCCGTACATCGGCGATGGTCTCAAGCCAGTGCAGCGCCGTATTGTGTATGCCATGTCGGAATTGGGCCTCAATTCCAATGCCAAATTCAAAAAATCGGCGCGTACCGTCGGTGACGTGCTGGGTAAATACCATCCGCACGGCGACAGCGCCTGTTATGAAGCGATGGTGTTGATGGCGCAGCCGTTCTCCTACCGCTATCCGCTGGTGGATGGTCAGGGAAACTGGGGTGCGCCGGACGATCCTAAATCCTTCGCCGCGATGCGTTACACCGAATCGCGCCTGTCGAAATACGCTGAAATCCTGCTGGGCGAACTTGGTCAGGGCACGTCCGATTACATCCCGAACTTCGACGGTACCATGCAGGAGCCGAAGATGTTGCCGGCGCGCCTGCCCAACATTCTGCTAAACGGTACCACCGGCATTGCCGTGGGTATGGCGACGGACATTCCGCCGCATAACCTGCGTGAAGTGGCGGAAGCGGCGGTCAAGCTGATCGACAACCCGAACACCACGCTGCATGAGCTGCTGGATATTGTGCAAGGTCCGGATTACCCGACCGAAGCGGAAATCATCACGCCACGCAACGAAATCCGTAAGATTTATGAAAGCGGGCGTGGTTCGATTCGCCAGCGCGCGGTGTGGAAAAAGGAAGATGGCGATGTGGTGATCACCGCGCTGCCGCATCAGGTTTCGGGCGCACGCGTGCTGGAGCAGATTGCTAACCAGATGCGCAATAAAAAGCTGCCGATGGTGGAAGATCTGCGTGATGAGTCCAACCACGAAAATCCAACGCGTTTAGTGATTGTGCCGCGCTCCAATCGTGTGGATCTCGAGCAGGTGATGAATCACCTGTTTGCCACCACCGATCTGGAAAAAAGCTACCGCGTTAACCTGAATATGATCGGACTGGATAACCGTCCGGCGGTGAAAAACCTGCTGGAAATCCTCTCTGAGTGGCTGGTGTATCGTCGCGATACCGTGACGCGCCGCCTCAACTATCGTTTAGACCGCGTGCTGCGTCGCCTGCATATCCTTGAAGGTATGCTGGTGGCGTTCCTCAATATTGATGAAGTGATCCACATCATCCGTACCGAGGATGAGCCGAAGCCGGTGTTGATGTCGCGCTTTGACATCAGTGAAACCCAGGCCGAAGCGATTCTCGAACTGAAACTGCGTCATCTCGCCAAACTGGAAGAGATGAAGATTCGCGGTGAGCAAGCGGATCTGGAAAAAGAGCGCGATCAGCTGCAGGCGATTCTGGCGTCCGAGCGCAAGATGAGCAATCTGCTGAAGAAAGAGCTGCTGGCCGACAGCCAAACCTACGGCGACGATCGCCGTTCGCCGCTGCGCGAGCGCGAAGAGGCCAAAGCGCTGAGCGAAACCGAGCTGGTGAGCGCCGAGCCGGTGACCATCGTGCTGTCGCAGATGGGTTGGGTGCGCAGCGCCAAAGGTCACGATATCGATCCGGCGGGCCTGAGCTACAAAGCGGGCGACAGCTATCTGGCCGCCGCACGCGGCAAGAGCAATCAGCCGGTGGCCTTTATCGACTCTACCGGGCGCAGCTATACGCTGGATCCAACGTCATTGCCGTCCGCGCGCGGGCAGGGCGAACCGCTCACCGGCAAACTGACGCCACCGCCTGGCGCGGTGATTGAGCAGGTGCTGATGGAGCCTGACAATCAGAAGCTGTTGATGGCCTCTGACGCCGGTTACGGCTTCATCTGTACCTTTGCCGATCTGGTATCGCGCAACCGTGCCGGTAAAGCGCTGTTGACGCTGCCAGAAAACGCCAAAGTGATGACGCCAATGGCGGTGCATTCGGGCGATGATATGCTGCTGGCGATTACCCAGGCCGGACGCATGTTGATGTTCCCGGTTGGCGATCTGCCACAGATGTCGAAAGGCAAAGGCAACAAGATCATCTCGATTCCTTCAGCGGAAGCCGCTGCGGGCACCGACAAACTACAATGGTTGCTGATTCTGCCGCCAGGCGCGTCGATCACCGTGTATGTCGGTAAACGTAAGCTGATCATGCGTGATGAAGATCTGCAGAAAGTGCGTGCCGATCGCGGTCGTCGCGGCAGCGTGGCGCGTGGTCTGCAACGTATCGATAGTGTAGAAGTGAATGCACCAGCGCGTCCGAAAGCCGACGCGAGTGAAGAGTAACGCTGTTATTCAGGCGATGGAATGCCCAATTTGAGGAATCTATGTTACTAATTTTACGAGCAATTATTGTTATTGTTTATTCGATTCTGGTATGTATCTTCGGCAGTATCTGGTGTCTGTTTTCACCGCGTAACCCGCGTCATGTCTCGACGTTCGGCCATATGCTTGGTCGTCTGTCGACGGTGTTTGGTCTCAAAGTGGAACTGCGTAAACCGGCTGAAGCCGCGCATTACGGCAACGCGATCTATATCGCTAACCACCAGAACAACTACGACATGATCACGGCGGCGAAAATCGTGCAGCCGACCACAGTAACCGTGGGCAAGAAAAGCCTGCTGTGGATTCCGTTCTTTGGCCAGCTCTACTGGCTAACTGGTAACCTGCTGATTGACCGTGATAACCGCTCCAAAGCGCACGGCACCATCGGTGAGCTGGTGGATCAGTTCAACAAAAAGCGCATCTCGTTCTGGATGTTCCCGGAAGGGACGCGCAGCCGCGGACGTGGTCTGCTGCCGTTCAAAACCGGCGCGTTTCATGCGGCGGTCGCAGCCGGTGTGCCGATCATCCCGATCGTGGTATCCAACACCCACGACAAGATTAAGCTGAACCGCTGGAACAACGGCCTGGTGATTGTTGAGATGTTGCCGCCGGTCGATACCTCGCAGTTTGCTACCACCTCGGTGCGCAAGCTCGCCACGCACTGCCGTGAATTAATGTCGACTAAACTGGAAGAATTGAACGCCGAAGTCGCCGAGCGCGAAAAAAGCGGTAAACTCTGACCAGCCAAAATGGGGCAGGTGATCATCTGCCCCGTTCTCAAGCCACACAGCAACTAATAATTAATTAGAACAACATGGACACGGCGTCCTCACGCCACGCTCAAAAGGTCTGAAGTTTTATGTCTTGCAGCAGACGTCAGTTTATTCAGCTTTCTGCCGGTGTAGCACTGGCTTCCGGTGCTATGCCTTTCGCCGCCCGCGCCGCCGCGCCATTGGGCGATACGCCACTTCCTATTCCACCGCTGATTGAATCCCGTCGCGGTCAGCCGCTGTTTCTTACCTTGCAGCGCAGCCATTGGTCGTTCAGCGGCAACAGCAATAAAGTGCCGGTGTGGGGCTTTAACGGCATGTATCTCGGCCCAACGGTGCGCGTTTACAGCGGCGACGATGTGAAGCTGATTTACAGCAATCGCCTCAACGAACCGGTCTCAATGACCGTCAGCGGTTTGCAGGTGCCGGGCGCGTTAATGGGCGGTGCGCCGCGCATGATGTCGGCGGGAGCTGACTGGGCGCCCGTGCTGCCGATTCGTCAGGGCGCGGGCACATTGTGGTATCACGCCAACACACCAAACCGCATGGCGCCGCATGTCTACAACGGGCTCGCCGGCATGTGGCTGGTGGAAGATGACGTCAGTAAATCGCTGCCGCTGCCGAAGCATTATGGCGTCGATGATTTCCCGCTAATCATTCAGGACAAACGCCTCGATAACTTCGCCACGCCGGTTTATAACCCGCCATCCAGCGGCGGTTTTATGGGCGACGTGCTGCTGGTGAACGGCGTGCAAAATCCCTATGTCGAAGTGTCACGCGGTTGGGTGCGCCTGCGTTTGTTGAACGGCTCGAACGCGCGCCGCTTCGATCTCAGCTTCTCCGATAATCGTCCCTTTACGGTGATCGCCAGCGATCAGGGCTTCCTGCCTGCGCCGGTGGCGGTGCAGTTGCTAACGCTGGCACCCGGCGAACGTCGCGAAGTGCTGGTGGATATGTCGCAGGGCGATGAAGTTTCGATTACGGCCGGAACGGCGGCGGGTTTGATGGATCGCCTGCGCGGGCTGTTTGAGCCTTCATCGATTCTGACCAATACGCTGGTGCTGAGTTTACGTCCAACCGGATTGTTGCCGCTGGTCACCGACAATCTGCCGATGCGTTTGCTGGCGGATCAGATTCTCGATGGCGTTGCGACGCGCACACGTGAGTTCCGCATTGGCGACAGCGAGCCGGGCATTAACGGCGTGCTGTGGGACATGAACCGCATCGATACCACCGTGCAGCAGGGCACCTTTGAGCGCTGGATTATCCACGCCGATCGCCCGCAATCGCTGCATATTCAGGGCGTAATGTTCCTGATTAAGAACGTCAATGGCGCGCAGCCGATGGGTGAAGATCGCGGCTGGAAAGATACCGTGTGGGTTGATGGCAGCGTGGAGTTGCTGGTGAGCTTCCCGCAGAGTTCGTCAGATCACTTCCCGTTTGTCTATTACAGCCAGACGTTGGAGATGGCGGATCGCGGCACGGCGGGGCAGTTGCTGGTTAACTCGGTCTCTTAATAAAACGGTGCGCATAACCGCGCACCGTAGGGTCGCCATTAATGGCGACCTTTTCATATGACTACCCGTTAAACGCTTCCGGATCCGGCCCCAAACGGTTACCGCTATCGAGTTTACTGATCTCACTCACTTCAGTTTTATCCAATCTAAAATCAAACACCTGGAAATTCTCACGAATACGTTCCGGGGTAATCGACTTCGGAATCACCACCAAACCGCTATCCAGATGCCAGCGAATCACGATTTGTGCTGGTGTCTTGCCATACTTCTTCGCCAGCTCGCGGATAATCTCCTGATCGAACACGCCTTTACCGCCTTGCGCCAGTGGGCTCCAGGATTCGGTTTGAATCTGGTGCAGCGCATTCCACGCATGCAGCGTGCGCTGTTGCAGCATCGGATGCAGCTCAATCTGGTTCACCACCGGTGACACACCGGTTTCATCGATCAAGCGCTTCAGGTGCGCCTCGTGGAAGTTACATACGCCGATGCTCTTGGTTAAGCCCTGTTGCTGCAGCTCAATCAATCCTTTCCAGGCTTCAACGTAGTTGTCTTTTTCCGGGCACGGCCAGTGCATCAGATACAAATCCACCTGCTCCAGCTGCAACTTCTTCAGGCTGGTTTCCATCGCCTGCTGCCAGTTGGTTTGATCGTCATTCCACAGCTTGGTAGTGATAAAAATGTCTTCACGCGCCACGTCGGTCTCTTGCAGCGCTTGCCCAACCGCTTCCTCATTTTTGTAGATAGCGGCGGTATCGATGGAGCGATAACCTACTTTCAACGCTTCCAGGATGGCGTTACGCGCATCCTCAATGCTCGCTTGCCACACGCCGAGGCCAAGCTGCGGCATCATGTTGCCGTCGCGCAATTTAATAATGGGTTGCTCTGCCATAGTTGCTCCTTATCTGTTGCAGTGACTTACCGTAGAAAAGATGTGCTTAAGTCTAGTCAACAAACCTCACCTCAGGATCATTGTGGCAAGCGGGCGGCACTTTTGCCTGATGGATTTCTGCAAGAATCTTGCCTGATTCTCCAGAATGGTGGAGCTTTGCACAGCCTTACGGCAAACTGACTTTTTTGCTGCCCGAGAGAGATGCATGCCATACGACGCCCTTTGCCGCCAGCTGGCGCAGCGCGTAGTTGCGCTGATGAGTGACCTGCATAAGCCGCTGTGCGCGGTAGAAAACGTCAAGCTGATTTACGCCTGCGAAACCTTGCCGCGTACGCCGATGATGTATCAACCTGGCATTGTGATTCTGTTTCAGGGGCGTAAAACCGGTTATCTCGGCAGCACGGTTTTTCACTACGACGCCACCAAATATCTGATGCTCACCGTGCCGCTGCCGGTGGAGTGTGAAACCGAAGCCACGCTGACGGAGCCGCTGGCTGGCATGTGTTTGAGCGTGGATGTCGCCAGCCTGCAGGATTTGCTGATGGATATCGGCGATGACGAGCAGTTCCAGCCTCAGGCGCAAACTTCCGGCATCCATTCTGCGTTTATGAGCGAAGAGATGCTGTGTGCGGCCGAACGCTTGCTGGATGTGATGAACAATCCGCGCGACGCCCGCGTGCTGGGACCGCAGCTGGTGCGCGAGATCATCTATTACGTGTTAACCGGACCGATTGGCGGCGCGCTGCTGTCGCTGGTCAATCGCCAGACGCAGTTCAGCCAGATTGCGCGCGCGCTGCGTCGCATCGAAAGTCACTTTGCGGAAAGTCTGAGCGTCGACATGCTGGCTGCTGAAGTGAACATGAGCGTTTCGGCGTTTCATCACAACTTCAAAGCGGTGACGCAAACCTCGCCGCTGCAATACCTCAAGCGCTATCGCCTGCATCAGGCGCGCCTGATGATGCTGCAGGATGGCATGAAAGCCAGCGCGGCGGCGGTGCGCGTCGGCTATGAAAGTCCGTCACAGTTTTCGCGTGAGTTTAAGCGCTATTTCGGCGTGACGCCGGGAGAAGAGGCGAGCCGCGTGCGTCAAACCTTACCGTTTGACGCCGCGTCGTAATCAGGAAGCTTTCTGGCGGCGTTTTTTCCAAATCACCACAATGCTGCCGGCCAGGCCGATAAACAGCAGCGCGATTGGCAGAATCATCAGGATCGCCATCACCTGATCTTCGTGGCGCTTAATAAAGGGTACATGGCTGATGCCGTAACCCAGCGTCACCACAATCCCAACCCACAACAAACCGCTCAGCCAGTTAAACAGCTGGAAGCGACCATTGTTCAAACCGGAAATGCCGGCCATGGTGGGCAGCAAGGTGCGTACAAAAGCGAGGAAGCGGCCAACCAGCAACGCCATCAAACCGTGGCGGTTAAACATATTCCACGCGCGCTGGTGATATTGCGCAGGCAGATGCAGTAGCCAGCTTTTCACCAGTTTGGTGTTACCGAGCCAGCGCCCTTGCAGATAGCTGAGCCAGCAGCCGAGACTGGCCGCCGTGGTCAAAATCACAATCGTCGGCACGAAATCCATCACACCTTTGGCGACCATCGCGCCCGCCAGTAACAGCAGGCTATCGCCCGGCAGGAATGACGCGGGCAGCAAACCGTTTTCCAGAAACAGCGTTAAAAACATCACGCCGTAAACAATCCAAACGACATCCGGATTGCCGAGCGCGGCAAAATCCTGATGCCAAAGCGCCTGGACAATCTCATGTAA
>NZ_DAMBSA010000137.1:0-10421 GCF_032054795.1 Pantoea sp. CTOTU49201 | reverse complement strand
GCCGTCATTTACAGCGGCTAATTGAGCAGTTGCTCGATTACAACCGCAAGCTGGCCGATGGCCCTATGGCGCTTAAGCCCGTGGCGCTTAATGAAATCATTGATTCGGTGGTAAAAGTGCACTCGTTGCCGGCCAATGCGCGTGAAATGACCACACATGTTGATCTGCAAGTGCATCACTGTCTGGCGGAAGCGACGCTGCTGCAGCGGGTGATTGATAACCTCTATTCGAACGCCGTGAACTACGGCAGCGAATCCGGTAACATCTGGCTGCAGAGCCAGCAGAAGGGCAACCAGGTGTGGATTGAGGTGGCAAACACCGGCACACCGATTCCGGCTGAAGAGCAGGCGATGATTTTTGAGCCCTTTTATCAGGGCAGCCAACAGCGCAAAGGGCCGGTTAAAGGCAGCGGGCTGGGCTTAAGCATCGCCAAAGATTGTCTGCGCAGGATGCACGGCGATCTGCAGTTGGTAACGCGCAAGGATGCGGATGTCTGTTTTCGTATCATTCTGACGACCAGCGCCGGGAATGCCTGATTAATGAAATTAACCCTATTTAAACTTGTGGCCAGTGCAGTGCTGGTTTTGGGCCTCAGCGCCTGCCAGGCACCGTCACAAGATCATACGCAGCATAATGGCGTCAGCATGCCTGAACCGGACGTGCGCTTGCCGGATTATCTGGCGACCGATTGCCAAAACGTGTGGCAAATCGAAACGCCAGCCGCTTCAGGCAATCCGCTTTATTGGCAGCGCGCCATTGATTGCGCCGAGCGCTTATCGCCGGCCGAAGCACGGGCTGAAGCGCGTCGTTGGCCGGTGCAAGGCTGGGCGCGCGCCTTCAAGCAGGGCATCTTGCTTGCTAACGGTAACGTCACGCCGGTTGAGCGCCGTGATTTTGTCACCACTTTAGACGGGTACAGCGCGGCTTATCCGGCGTCGGTGCGTCCGTTGTTGCAGCTGTGGCGTAGCAATCAGGCGGCTCAACTGGAGCTGAGTGAAGCGCGTGGACGCTACGCCGCCTTGCAGCAGAGTAATGACGCGGAGATGGATAACCTGCGCCAGCAGCAAACCAAAATGCGTCAGTCGCTGGCCGATACCCAACGTAAGTTAGAGCGCTTAACCGATATTGAACGCCAGTTGTCGTCGCGCAAAGCGCCCGACAGCAGCGACGCATCGCACGGCGGCAGCGATGTGCAAAGTGAGGATCAGTAACCATGAAACAAGCCGCACGTTTATTGCTGGTGGATGACGATCCGGGCTTATTGAAACTGCTTGGCATGCGCCTAAGCAGTGAAGGCTATCAGGTTGCGACAGCCGCCAGCGGGCCAGAAGCCCTGCGCCATCTGCAAAAAGAGAAGGTCGATCTGGTGATTAGCGACCTGCGCATGGACGAAATGGATGGTCTGGCGCTGTTCGGTGAAGTGCAGAAACGTCATGCGGGCTTGCCGGTGATTATCCTCACCGCGCACGGTTCGATTCCCGAAGCCGTGTCAGCCACGCAACAAGGCGTGTTCAGCTTTCTGACCAAACCGGTCGATCGAGATGCCTTGTATAAAGCGATAGATGAAGCGCTGGCCCAACGCGCGCCGATCAGCGATGACGGCTGGCGCGAAGCGATTGTGACCCGTAATCCGCAGATGTTGCGTTTGCTGGAGCAGTCGCACATGGTGGCGCTATCTGACGTCAGCGTGTTGATTAACGGCCAAAGTGGCACCGGCAAAGAGGTGCTGGCGCAGGCGATTCACGCCGCCAGCCCGCGCGCCACCAAGCCGTTTATTGCCATCAACTGCGGTGCGCTGCCGGAACAGCTTTTAGAGTCCGAACTGTTTGGCCATGCTAAAGGGGCGTTTACTGGCGCGGTCAGCGCACGTGAAGGCTTGTTCCAGGCGGCGGAAGGCGGCACGTTGTTTCTTGATGAGATTGGCGACATGCCGCAGGCGCTGCAGGTGAAACTGCTGCGTGTATTGCAGGAGCGCAAAGTGCGGCCGTTAGGCAGCAACCGCGATCTGGATATCAACGTGCGGATTATTTCCGCGACGCACCGCGATTTGCCCAAAGCGATGGAGAAGAAGAGTTTCCGCGAAGATCTCTACTATCGTCTTAACGTGGTTAACCTGAAAATTCCCGCGCTGCACGAGCGTGCTGAAGATATCCCGCTGCTGGCAAATCATCTGCTGCGCCAGTCGGCCGATCGCCATAAACCTTTTGTGCGTAGCTTCTCGGTGGATGCAATGAAGCGGTTGGTCGGCGCCGCATGGCCGGGCAATGTGCGCCAACTGGTCAACGTGATTGAGCAGTGCGTCGCCTTGAGTACCGCGCCGGTCATTGGTGATGCTTTAGTTGAACAGGCGCTGGCGGGGGAAAATACCGCGCTGCCCACTTTCGTCGAAGCGCGTAATCAGTTTGAGCTCAACTATCTGCGCAAATTGCTGCAGATGACCAAAGGAAATGTCACCAACGCTGCGCGTCTGGCTGGACGTAACCGCACTGAATTCTATAAGCTGCTGTCGCGCCATGAATTGGACGCCAGCGAATTTAAAGAGTAGCTTGCTGCGGCGGCGGCAGGAACACGTATACTATATTTATCCATCCATCATGGAGGGATTTAAAAAGGATCTGTCATGAAAAAGATCGATGCAATTATCAAACCATTCAAACTCGATGATGTACGTGAAGCGTTAGCTGAAGTGGGTATCACCGGGATGACGGTCAGTGAAGTGAAAGGCTTTGGTCGTCAGAAAGGTCACACTGAGCTGTATCGCGGCGCTGAGTACATGGTCGATTTTCTGCCAAAAGTGAAAATCGAAATGGTGGTAGGTGACGATATCGTCGATACCTGCGTAGAAACCATTATGAAAACCGCGCAGACCGGCAAAATCGGCGACGGTAAAATCTTTGTCTTTGATGTGGCGCGCGTTGTGCGTATCCGTACCGGTGAAGAGGACGAAGAGGCGATTTAAGCCCCTTCGCGCATTGCCTGAAAAGCCTGCCTTGTGCAGGCTTTTTTGTTTTACAGCACCTTGTGCGGACCAAACACTTCGTAGTGGATGCGATCGGCATTGATGCCGGCATCAACCAATTGACGCGCGACAAACTGCATAAATGGCAGCGGACCACAGATCCAGAACTGACGATCGGCCTGGTTAAGCGCGGCGGACACGCTCGCCAAATCCATCAAGCCCTGCGCGTCGTAACGTCCGGCGTCTGCACTTTCTGGCTGACGATACCAAACGTGGCTGGTGAAGTTTGGCAGGCGTGCGCCAAGGGATTTTACCTCTTCGGCAAACGCATGCTGCGAACCGGCTTCAGCGGCGTGCAGCCAGTTAACCGCCGCCGCATGTTGCTGCTGCGCCAGGTTAGCCAGCATCGCCAGCATGGGGGTTTGGCCAACGCCAGCAGAGATCAGCGTAATCGGCGTGGCTGCTTCAGCCTGCAGGAAGAAATCACCGGCTGGCGCAGCGCACTGCACGATATCGCCCACCTGCGCGTTATCGTGCAGCCAGCCCGACACGCTGCCCAGCGCTTCGCGTTTAACCGCGATGCGATAAAAATGCCCATTTGGCTGATGCGTCAGCGAATACTGGCGATGCTGGATATTTTCAAAGCCTGACGGTAGTAAGCTGATCGCCAGATACTGACCTGGCAGGAAGGTTGCCACCGGCTGACCGTCGTTTGGCACCAGTTCAAAACTCTTGATCACCGAACTTTCCTGATTGATGGCGCGAATACGGAAATCACGCGCACCGCGCCAGCCGCCGGTTTTCTCTTCGGAAGCTGAATAGATGGCTTCTTCACGCTGGATAAACACATCGGCCAGAACGCCATACGCTTTGCCCCACGCGGTCAACACCTCTTCACCTGGATGAAGCAGCTCATCAATCGTTGCCAGCAGATTTTCACCGACAATGGCGTACTGCTCAGGCTGAATGTTCAGGCTGGCATGCTTCTGCGCAATCTTCTCCACCGCCGGCAACAGCACGGCCAAATTTTCCAGGTTGCTGCCATACGCCACAATGGCGTTGAACAACGCTTCCCGCTGATTGCCGCTGCGCTGATTGTTCATGTTAAACACGTTTTTCAGTTCAGGATGTTGCGTCAATAAACGCTGGTAGAAATGGCCGGTAAGTTGCGGACCGATCTGGGCAATGGCGGGCAAGGTCGATTTGATGGTAGCGATGGTTTGCGCGTCGAGCATGGTGAAATCCTCAGAGTGAATTTAAACATGTATTTTAAATGCATCTTATGGCTAATCGAAGCGCCTGTAAATCCCTCGTTGTGATTAAGGATTAAGCAAAAGAGGTGCGAGCTGGCCCGCAAAGCTGAAATTCTTTCGCGGTGAAAGTGAGCAAATTTCGTGATTTTCCAGCTTGCAAAAAAGCGTAAAAAACCCGTTCCAGCGCCATGCCAATCGTTTGCGCAAAAAGAGGGGATTGACGCTACCGTCACCTGTCAAAACCGTTTACACTGTTCGCCTTCGCCCCCTAGCCGGGGCCTAAACTGCCGTTAAAAAGTTAGCTGAGTCAGGAGAGTCCGGATGTTAAAGCGTGATATGAACATTGCCGATTATGATGCCGCGTTGTGGCAGGCTATGGAGCAAGAGAAAGTGCGTCAGGAAGAGCACATTGAACTGATTGCTTCTGAAAACTACACCAGCCCACGCGTAATGCAGGCCCAAGGTTCACAGCTCACCAACAAATATGCCGAAGGCTATCCGGGCAAACGTTATTACGGCGGATGTGAATACGTCGATATCGTTGAGCAGCTGGCAATCGATCGCGCTAAAGAGCTGTTCGGCGCAGATTTCGCTAACGTGCAGCCGCACTCAGGTTCTCAGGCCAACTTCGCGGTTTACACCGCGCTGCTGCAGCCGGGCGACACCATTCTGGGTATGAACCTGGCGCACGGTGGTCACCTGACGCACGGTTCTCCAGTAAACCTGTCTGGTAAGCTGTACAACGTTATCCCTTACGGCATCGATGAAACCGGCAAAATCAACTACGAAGAGCTGGCTGAACTGGCGCAAACCCACAAGCCAAAAATGATCGTCGGCGGCTTCTCTGCATATTCTGGCGTGTGTGACTGGGCCAAAATGCGTGAAATCGCAGACAGCGTTGGCGCCTACCTGTTCGTTGATATGGCACACGTTGCGGGCCTGATCGCCGCAGACGTTTACCCGAACCCGGTTCCTCATGCACATATCGTGACCTCAACCACCCATAAAACCCTGGCGGGTCCGCGCGGCGGCCTGATCCTGGCGAAAAACGGTGACGAAGATCTGTATAAAAAACTGAACTCCGCGGTGTTCCCGGGTGGTCAGGGCGGTCCTCTGATGCACGTGATTGCTGGTAAAGCGGTGGCGTTCAAAGAAGCGATGGAGCCAGAGTTCAAAACCTATCAGCAGCAAGTTGCTAAGAACGCGAAAGCGATGGTGGAAGTTCTGCTGGAGCGCGGTTACAACATCGTTTCCGGTGGCACTTACAACCACTTGTTCCTGATCGATCTGGTCAGCAAAAACCTGACCGGTAAAGAAGCCGATGCCGCTCTGGGCCGCGCCAACATTACCGTGAATAAAAACAGCGTACCTAACGATCCGAAGAGCCCGTTCGTGACCTCTGGCGTGCGTATCGGTACCCCAGCGGTGACGCGTCGTGGCTTCAAAGAAGCTGACGTTCGTGAGCTGGCTGGCTGGATCGCTGACGTGCTGGACAACATCAACGACGAAGCGACCATCGAACGTACCAAACACAAAGTGCTGGAAATCTGCAGCCGTCTGCCGGTGTATGCGTAAGCTTTACGCTTCTCGATGCAGTTCAAAAAAGGATGGCGCAAGCCATCCTTTTTTTATTGCCGTCGCGGTAGCGCTCTGACAAAGTAGCGCCCACTCGTGCTGCTCAGCAGCATTTTTGCTGGAGGGAATATGGCAATCGGCTCCGCCAAATGGCTCGGTTTGGGCTACTTCACTTACTTCTTCTGTTACGGCATTTACCTACCTTTCTGGAGCGTCTGGCTAAAAGGCATCGGACTCGATGCGGAAAAAATCGGCCTGCTGCTGGGTTGCGGCATGGTGGCGCGTTTTGTCGGCAGTTTGCTGATTGCCTCGCAGGTAAAAAATCCCTCACAGCTGATCACCGCGCTGCGCCTGCTGGCGCTGATGACCTGCCTGTTCGCCATCGGTTATTGGCTGGGGCAACAGTGGATGTGGCTGCTGTTCGTGATGATCGGCTTCAACCTGTTTTTCTCACCGCTGGTGCCGCTCAGTGATGCGCTGGCCGCCACCTGGACGCAGCAAATCGGTCTGACTTATGGCCCGGTTCGTTTGTGGGGGTCGCTGGCGTTTGTCATCAGTTCTGCCTTAACCGGCATGCTAGTTACTGCGTTCTCGTCGCAGGCGATTCTGGTGCTGCTGTCACTGGGCGCGGTTAGCATGTTGGGTGGGATGATGTTAACGCCTGCGACTAAGCCGCAGGGCAGTGAACGTCAGACATCCACCGACGGTGGCTGGCAGGCATGGCGTGATTTGCTGCGCGAAAATGCAGTGTGGCGCTTTATGTTATGCGTGACATTGTTACAGGGCGCACATGCGGCTTACTACAGCTTCAGCGCGATTTGGTGGCAGGAGAGCGGTTATTCCGCATCGATTATCGGCTATTTATGGTCGCTGGGCGTGGTGGCTGAAATCATCATTTTTGCTCTTAGCAGCCGGCTGTTCCGCCGCTGGAGCGCGCGCGATCTGCTGCTGTTATCAGGCGTGTGCGCCATCATCCGCTGGACGATGCTCGGCTCCAGCACCGCCTTGCCGCTGCTGATCGTGGCGCAGATTCTGCACTGCGGCAGCTTTACCGTCTGCCATTTAGCGGCGATGCGATTTATTGCCGCGCGCAAAGGTGCGGAAGTGATTCGTCTGCAATCGCTCTATTCGGCGCTGGCTATGGGCGGCGGGATTGCGGTGATGACCATGATTTGCGGTGTGCTGTTTGCTCATCTGCAAGGACATCTGTTCTGGGTGATGGCGTTAGTGGCGCTGCCGGCGCTGTTCCTGCGTCCGCGCGCCGCTTAACTCTCCAGCAACTGGCGAATGCGCTGCTGCTGATGGCTACTCAGCGGCAGCTCAGCCTGGATCAGCGGCGGTGAAAACAGCGGCAACGAAATGGCGTACGGCGTGATCACCAGCGCGATATCGCGCGGCGCGCCTTCACGCTGAAAATGCACAACGTCCTGATAGCTGATGTTAATCGGTAGCAGCGTCATTTCCCGTAGCTGCTGCTCCAGCAACTGCTCCAGCGCGGCATCCGCGCCTGTCAGCAGCAGCACCTGCTTTTCCTGCAATGCACTCTCCTGCATCAGCCAGGCACCAAACAATACCGCTACCAAACTGACCTCTTCGGCACTAAAGCGCGTGGCAAAATTACGGCTGAAATGCTCAAGCGCGCGTTCCGTGGTGCGCAGCAGGCGCGGATAGAGCCGTGCGACATCCAGCGCCACGCTGTTATCAATGCCGATGGCAAAATGACTGCGATCCAGCGCCTGCGCCAGATGCGTAAAGAGTTGCTGAGTGAGTTCGGATCGATTTTTAAAGGTGGTTTGTGCCAGTTGCTCAAAGCGCGTAATCAGCGCTTCTACTGACTGCATCAGCTTTACCGCTTGTGGATGCTCCAGTTGCGTAGCGATTGGCGCGTGAATCAAGCTAAACAACAGCGTCCAGAAGTCGGTTTCGCTCACATCCGGCGCTATATGGCAGCGTTTTTGCCAGTGATGAATCACGTCGTCGGCGGCAGCACGTTCGGCTTTTTCCGCCAGCCATGCGCGTTGCCCTTCATTGAACAGCGCGTTTTGTCGCTGACACAGCGAATACTTCATGAAGATTTGCAGAAACAGGCGGTCGCGTGCGCTGAAGTCGCGCGCCAGGCGCAGGCTGCAGTGCTGAATCAGCGCCTGCAGGTTGGTTTCATCCCACAGCGCTTTCTCGATTTTCAGTACTTTCAGGCGCTGACGCAGCACCGGGGCAAAATGCTCGCAGACAAAATCCTGCGACAAACGCAGCGCGCGTCGCAGCCAGTGGATCAGGCACAGCCGCCTGTCCAGTTCCGTCCCATGAATGCGGAAGCTGCCATCGACCATCTGGTGTAGCTCCAGTTGATGGTAACGCTGTATCTCCTCTCCCACATCCGCGATATCCTGTCGGGCGACAACAGGCACCACGCCATTTAACTGGCAGAGCTTTTCAAGCGTCAACGCGGGAGCGGGCAGAAATAGCAGCAGTAACAGATGACAACGACGCTGGGAGCGGCTGAAGAGTGGTGCAGAGGAAGGTGCAGAACTCATCAATGGTTTATCCGCAGGTCACTTTTGAGCTAAGAATAGCTAACTCCACGCGGTAACCTTGCACTTTGTCGTGACTTTTGTTCAGAGCTTTAGGGCGGGTCACAATTTTTCTGGACCACTCTACACTTCACTTTAAAATTGTTACTTTATAACACATGAAAATTGCACTCATTACGTTTACGCTGTTGTTCAGCACCGCAGCCTGGTCACATCCGCACAGCTTTATTGACATGAAAACCGAGTTCATCAGTGACAACCAGCATCTCAGCGGCATGAAAATGGTGTGGACCATGGATGAGATTACCTCCGCCGATCTGCTGTACGACGCAGGTAAGGCCAAACCTGGCGATGTGGTGTGGAAAAAGCTGGCGGCGCAGGTGATGGCCAACGTGCTCGGTCAGCACTATTTCACTGAAGTGTGGCAGGACAAGAATCGGGTCAAGTTCCTCAGTCTGCCGAAAGAGTACAACTTATCGCGCAACGGCAACAAAGCAGTGCTGGAGTTCATCGTGCCGTTTGGCGAGCCACAGTTATTGAGTGCGAAGCAGTATCGCATTCAGACCTTTGATCCCAGTTATTTCGTTGATATGTATTACGATAATCCACAGGCATTAACCATGGACGACACCGTTAAATCGCACTGCCAAATCGAACTGCACACACCGAAACCGGATGACTCGCTGAAACAATATGCGCTGTCGCTGGATAAAGCCGATGCGCCGCCGGAGGATATGGATCTTGGCCAGCAATTCGCTCAAACGGTGACGCTGACATGTCATTGATTTCGCTGCCTTCCCGCTCACGTCGTTTATGGCCGCTGTGGCTGATGGCGGGATTATTACTGCTGGCGGGCGTGCTGCTGTGGCAGCACTGGTCGCAGATTTTGCTGCAAAGCGTGCTGTGGCAAAAAGTTCTGAATCGCGAGATGACGCAGCTGTTACAGCAGGTTGCTGAACAGCCGCAGCAGGCGGGCGTGACGCTGATGCTGTTCAGCCTTGCGTATGGCGTGTTGCATGCGCTGGGTCCGGGACACGGCAAAGTGGTGATCACCACCTTCCTCGCCACCCATCCGGCAAAGTTGAAAACCAGCATGAAACTGACGCTATTGGCGGCTTTGCTGCAAGGTGGCGTGGCGATTGGTTTGGTGACGCTGATGCTGGTGGTGCTGCAAACCTCGTCGCGCCAGATGCATCTCGGCAGTTACTGGCTGGAGAAGGGCAGTTATCTGCTCGTTGTCGCGCTGGGTGTTTGGGCCGGTTGGCGTGCATTGCGATCGCTGCGCCAGCAACTGCGCCCTCAGCCAAAACTGCAGATCCACGCTATTCGTCCTACACATCAGCATGATGAACACTGCGGCTGCGGTCATGCGCATCTGCCCAGCGCCGCGCAGATGGATCAGGCTGTCAGCGCTAAAACGCAGGCGCTGGTGGTGTTTTCCATGGGGCTGCGGCCCTGTTCCGGTGCCATCATGATGCTGCTGTTTGCCAAAGTGATCGGCGTTTATGCGTGGGGCGTTGCCTCTGCCGTGGCGATGGCGGTGGGCACGGCGTTGACGGTTTCGGCGCTCGGCTTGTTAGTGCAGCGCTCCCGTCTGCTGGCTCAGCGCTTAGGGCAGGCAGGCGGTACTCATCCTGCGACCAGGCTGCTGGTGCCGCTGCTCGCCATGTTAGGTAGCGTGCTGTTAATCGTTGCGGGCGTTGCATTATGGCAAAGTGCCTCGCCGAGCATGGGCGGCGGAATTCGTCCTTTCATGTAGTCTAAAAATAATAAACGCAGCGGTAATGATATCGTCTGCGTTTAAATCGTTATCTGCCTCATATAATTAAATCTCATCCCTGTACTAATCTGGTGGAAATAGCGTTCACCGACTACGCTAATTGTTACCAGTCAGGCTTCTGGTCCATTCAGTAACAATAATTATTTATCGTAATATTTTGCGAGGAAAAAACGATGCCTGAAACCCGGGTTAATAATGGCGGTGTGGAAACTGTTCATGAAAATCATGTCGGTTTACCGTTGAAGCGTATTTCCTGGAGCGCGGTATTTGCAGGTGTTATCGCTGCGCTAATCATTCATATTTTATTAGGTATATTGGGCACG
>NZ_DAMBSA010000136.1:0-10452 GCF_032054795.1 Pantoea sp. CTOTU49201 | reverse complement strand
GTGGCGACAATCAGGCCAATCAGGTTGGTCGACGGATTAGCGATAACCAATCCCAGCGCCAGCAAGCCCGGCGCAAGACAAATCACCAGCGCTTCGAAGGTTACCGCCTGCGGAATCAGCAAGGTGATATACAGCAGGCTGATCACCACGGAGATCAGCACACCTTTCAGGAACAGCTTCATCGGTGCAATTGGGCTGTCCATGCCGGCGAAGAAGGAACACAGCACCGCCGGTGGCGCCATCCACCCAGCCGCTGCCAATCCAAAATACGCAGGTAACGAAGGTGGCGATAAAGGCGGTGAACGACGACAGCAGCAACAAACCTTTATCGACGTGTTTATGCGCGCGTGCCATCTTTCCGGCTTTGACGGCGGGCGTCCATTCACTGACGCGTTCGCTAACGCTTTGATAGGCATCAACGATACGCACAAAATTGAGCAGGCGTTCCAGTAATCCCATCAGCAGAATGCTCTCTTCGCTGTTGAGCCTGCCCTCTTGCCACGCCTGTTTCAGCTGCTCCTGCGCGTGGCTGAGCTTGTCGCGCACCGGCAGCTGATCTTCACCGTTTAGCCACAGCAAAAATTGCTGGAAGACTTCAGCGATGTAGTCGGGAAAACGGATTTGCTGCTGCGCCAGCAGATTGAGGCGCGACTCGATTGCCGTCAGCGTTGGGATGAAATAGGAGAGATGCTGATATTGCACGCTAACTAAACGCACCAGACGCCGCGCGGCATCGCCTTCATACACACAATGCGTGATGAGCGTTTCGACGTTGAGCGGATAGTTGGCCATCTGAATCAGGATATCTTCGCGCTCCACCGACTTCTCAGCGGGCATCGCCGTAACCAGCTCGCTGCACAGCTTGCGCGCATTTTGATACCACAGGTTAACGCTCTGCTCTAACAGATTGCGCATCGAGACCGGCCATAGCAGGCGATGCACCAGGCTGCTGCAAACAATCGCCACGGTGATCTCCTCAACGCGGGAAATCACCGTGTAGGTGATAGCCGATGGCGACACCACGTCGGGAAAACCCATGATTGCCGCGCTGTAGCCCGCCAGCATAAACACGTAGCTCTTCGGCGTGCGGTCGTGCAGCGAAAGATAGAGACAAACCGCCACCCAAAGTGAGATGCACAGGCTGAACAGCAGCGGATCCTGCACCGTGGCGGGATAGATCAGCAGCGTAAACAGCCCGCCCAGCAGGGTGCCGAAGAAACGGAAAACCGATTTCGATACCGTCGAGCCCGAATAGAGCTGCGAGGCAACGTACACTGTAGTCAGTGACCAGGCCGGTTTATCGAGATTGAGTTCCAGAGCAATGTAAAAAGCCAGAAAGGCAGCAAGACAAGTTTTGGCAGAAAACAGCACTGCGCTTCGTGAAAACCACTTCATAGAACGGGTAAGACCTTATGCAGGCAGCGGAATTACTTATCCTGACAGAAGCTTTTAGCAATGGCATTTTGATTTGTTATACAAATTATTACCGTGCTAATTATATAGGCATCTATGGAAATTCAAACCCTGTTTGCTGATTACAGTGAATGATCCAGATCACATAAATAATGGTTATAAGCGATCGAAATTAGTTATTTATTGGTTATATAAGGGCTTTGCTAAGGTGGCAAAAAAACCACACGAGAATCATCATGAAAGCAAAACTTCCTGTCCTGAGCGCTTTAGCTCTCAGCGTTGGCCTGCTCTCCACATACGCCTTTGCCGCTAACCCAGAAACCGTCACCATCGGCTATCAGAAAGCCAACATCTTTGCCCTGCTGAAATATCGCGGCACGCTGGATGAAACCTTTAAAAAGGAAGGCATCGCTATCCGCTGGGTCGAATTCCCGGCTGGCCCGCAGATGCTGGAAGGCTTAAACGTCGGCAGCATAGATTTGGCGGCCACCGGCGATGCGCCGCCCGCCTTCGCCCAGGCAGCAAAAGCCGATTTGATCTATCTCGGTCATTCTCCGGCAAACCCGAAAACTGAAGCCATCGTGGTGCCGAAAGACTCTGCAATTAAGAGCGTGGCCGATTTGAAAGGCAAACGCGTCGGCCTGAACAAAGGTTCTGACGTTAACTATCTGCTAGTGAAAGCGCTGGAAGATGCGGGACTTAACTACAAAGACGTGACGCCGGTGTATCTGCCGCCTGCCGATGCGCGCGCTGCGTTCCAGAAAGGCGCAATTGATGCATGGGTGATTTGGGATCCGTACCTGGCAGAAGTGGAAGCCAACGCCGGTGCGCGTGAAATTCGCAACGCAGAAGGATTGGTGCCGCATTACACCTTCTATCTCGCCAGCCGTCCGTTTGCGGAAGGACATCCTGATACCGCGAAACAGGTGGTTGATGAGCTGAGCAAACTCAGCGATTGGGCCAACAAGAACCCGGATGACGCGGCAGCGATTCTGTCGAAATCGACCGGCCTGGATAAAGCCATCTGGCAAACCACCATTAAACGTCTGCCTTATGGCGCATCGCGCATGTCACCACAGGTGTTTGATGAGCAGCAGGCGTTAGCGGATACCTTTACGCGCGTGGGTCTGCTACCGGTGAAAGTGGATGTGCGTAGCGCGACCTGGTCGCTGGATAAGAAGTAAATTATTAATTAATCCGGGCCTGATAAATGGCCTGGATTTATCTTTTATTCGTAATACGCACAAAAACGGCCTGAGACAGGTTGAGGTTTTCGGGTAAATCACACAGTTCCTGTGGAGCAATGGTCAACGGCGCGCACTTGCTGACCTTGTATGTCTTAAGCGTGATGTTTCCGTCTTGATGATCTTTCAGCTCCTGCATACCCGTCATTAGTTCACTGAAAATATCGCGTTCAGTCATGTCTCAGCCCCTTTTTAATCACGTTCCGCGCCTAACTCAGGCGTCGCGTTGCTGTTTGGTCAGATCGTCACGTTGATCCTTATTGTACTAGCGAAGCATCTCCCTTGATTACGTTTTGATTAGCGTGCGGGCAGGTGTTGAGTGAGGGCTGATTGCATTCTGTTGCTCCCTTTTATTGATTTCCATTTAAAACCAGGGCCAATCATAATTAATTAATCACCGATACCGAATATAAAATTTGGTTTAATAATGAACAACTTTGAGTTTTGGATTGTGATTCACAAAATGATGTAACGTGATGATTTAACGGGTTTGGAAGTTATGGTCGCCATGAATGGCGACCCTACATGCCCGGTGCGCATTAATGCGCACCGGGTTTTATCAGCCCTCGCCTCTGCCAATCTGCCAAATCCCCGTTGGGGCGGTGCCATTCACTTTCCAGTCGCCGATATCGCGCGCTTTGTACACCACCGGATTATGTGACGATACGGTTCGCGCGTTGCGCCAGTGACGATCCAGCGCTTTGCTGACGCGCGTATCCGATGCGCCCAACGCGTTAAACAGCTCGGTAGCGGCGCGCGTTACCAGTTCGCTAGCGATCACCTGCGCCTGGCCCGCTTCGGCTTCGGCCTGCACATTCGCTGCGGCAACTTGCGCTTCATCACTGCTCACGTGGGCAACATATGCTGATTGCAGTGAATGTGTCGCGCGGATCACTGTGGCTTCTACCGCAAACGCCAGGCTAGTGATCTCCCCGATGACCTGAAGAATCTGCGCATCCTGACGCGCAACGCCGCCGTTGCCGTGGCTGTAAACCCGATTTCGCGCTGCCACCGCCTGTGCGCCATCGCGTGCCACCGCACGACCAATTCCCGCCAGCGTTGCCAGCAACACATGCTGATAGAAGGCGGTTTGATAACGAAAGCGAGTAGCGAAATCGTAGACGTGTTCCTGCTCGACGTGGGCATTAGCGAAACGCGTGGTGCCGCTACCGGTTAAGCGCTGGCCAAATCCGTCCCAGTCGTCTTCACGCGTCACGCCGGGTTGGTGAGTGTTCACCAGAGCGATGACATCGCCCTGGTTATCGTTGCGGCGTGCATAGACGTCAATTCAGTCGGCAAACAGCGTGCCGGTGCTGTAAAACTTCTCGCCGCTGAGCGTCCAGCCGTTTTCGCCTGGCGTGACGCGCGTGATGACATCGCCGAGTTTTACCGTGCCAATTTCCGTCCAGCCGCTGCCCACCAGTTCGCCATCGATAAAACGGCCAAACCAGCGATCGCGTTCCGCGCTATCCGGCTGATTCAGCCGATCTTCAACAAAGGCAAAATGCGCGCGCAGCGCCTGCGGCAGATTGGAGTCGGCTTCCGCCAGCTCGGTTAACAGCTGGAACAGCTGCGGCAGCGATGCGCCCCAACCACCCTTCTCTTTTGGAATGCGCACCGTGCCGAATCCCGCCTCTTTCAGCCAGTTAATCGGCTGATGCGGCAAGGTACGTTCCCGCTCACGCGCCACCGCTCCTTCAGCGATGCGCGCGAAGATCGGTCGGAAGTGCGCTGCCAGCGCCTCATAATCGGTACCTGTTGCCAGTAAACTCATGGTGACTCCTGATGTGAAAGATCGTCGATGTCATGCAGCGTGGGCTCGTGGCGCACCGCCAGCAGGAAGAAGATCGGGATGATCGCTGCCAGCGAAACCACCCAGAACATGTTGGTGCCAAGTGCGGCTTGCAGAATCGGCAGGATGAACAGCGCTAACGCACTGCCGATGCCGGAAAGCGCGCGGCTGAAGCCCACGCCGGTGGCGCGAATCGAGGTTGGATAAGAAAGTGCCGGATAGACCATCAGCTGCGCGCCCGGCCCGAAGCCTTCAGCAAACAGCCACAAGCCGAGCATCAATACCGCAAAGACGATTCCGGCAATGGCTTCTGGATGACCTATCAACGCCAGCGCGATCAGCGCAAAGAATTGCAGGGCAAAGCCAGCGATGGCGACGTGGCGCGACGGATATTTCCACGCCAGACGCATGCCGAGCAGGCCGCCGGTGAAGGCGAACAGCGCGTTGAGTCCCAGTGAGGCCGAGATGGTTTCAAACACGCCCGCACCAAGGAACTGCGCCAGAATCGACGGCAGGAAGAAAGCAATGGCGGTGTATTCAAACGAGATACAGATGTTCATCACGCCCGCAACGATGGTGCGTTCGCGCCACGGTTTCTCAAACAGCACGCGGAAACTCACTTTCGGTGCAGCCGCGGCCGGTGGCGCCTGATGTTCCGCTTCGTGTGCATGGATGCCGTAGGAATCACGCAGGATGCGCACCGCCGATTTCAGGTCGCCCTGATTTGCCGCCCACAGTGGCGATTCGTTCATGAATTTGCTGCGCACCGCGATGATCAGCAGCGCCGGAACCGCACCGAACAGCAGCGACGCGCGCCACAGCCAGTCAAGATGCTCTTTTGGCAGCAGGAAGTAGAGCGCGAAGATCAGCAGGAAGCACAGCGTTGACGCGGCGTACCACATCGGGCACCAGGCTGCGAGTCGCGCGGCTTTGTTGCCTTTCCCGGCGAATTTGGAGAACTCCGCCAGATACGACATCGCCACCGGCAGATCGATCCCGACGCCAACGCCCATCAGGAAGCGCGCGCCAATCAGCACCCAAACATTCGGCGCTAAGCCCGCCGCAATTGCTGAAACCACGAAGAACAGCATATCGGCCATAAACACCGAATAGCGGCCATATTTATCCGTCAGCCAGCCGCCCACCAGATTGCCGACAATGGTGCCAACCATAATTGAGGAGGTCACTAAACCGGTGAGCAGCGGCGAGAGCTGAAATTCACGCACCACATCATCGATGCCGTACGAAAGCGTGGTGAGATCGTAGGCGTCGAGAAACACGCCGCCGAGCGCGAGGAACACAATCATGCGCGCGTAATTGTCATTTTTGGTGCGAGTGTTGATCAGTCTTGCCACGTCACTGACCGAACGTACCGGTTCGGAAACCGGGATGGTGTTTTCTAAAGGAAGAGAACTCATAACGCCTCACGCTGTTGTTTTGTAATGCAGGTGAGGTTGTTATAAGCGTTTTATTGGCTGTACCAAAACAACAATTCTTGATATTAATTTACATTAAAATCAATTAGATAATTGAATTTTCGCCAACACAAAAACCCGGACACGCCTGACGCGTCCGGGTGTGCAATCAACAAAAAATTAGTTGGCTGAGACCGGCACCAACACCCCTTTTACCAGCGGATCGTCGGTGGTCTTCAACCACTGCTGGACGCGCGGATCGGAGAAGGCTTTTTTCAACTTCTCGATGTTTTCCTGGTCCAGATAAGGTGTGCCAATCACCAGCTGAGAGGCGAAAGTGCGCGGTGCAGGCGGGAAGAGAATGCCTTTTTCGCGTGGCACTTTACCGGCGTCGAATTGTGAGACGTAACCAATCGCCGCATCCACCGAGTTAAGCGCACGCGGCATAGTCAGCAGATCGAGCTCTTTAAACACGAAGCCGTGCGGATTGCCGACAATGTTCTTCAGTTTGGCCGTGCGCGGCTCAACGTTAGGATGGAGCGTGATTAAACCCTGACGCGCCAGCAACCATAATGCCTGGCCCTGATTGGCGCCGTCATCTGGCACCACGATGGTCGCGCCCTGCGGCAAATCCGCCACCGATGTGTAGCGATCGGAATAAATACCAAACGCCCACTGGAACAGCGGCAGCGTTGAGGTCAGCGCAAAGCCGTTGGCATCCACCACTTGCTTCAGCCACCATTGGTGCTGATATACCGTCGCAGCATACTGCCCTTCCGCTACCGCGCGGTCGGCTTGCACCGGATCCTGCACGCCAACGGCTTCCAGCTTCAGGCCGTAATCCGGCGCGATGTGCTCACCAACGTATTCGATCAGCTTCTGCTCACCCGCCATCGCCGGTTCAAAATGTACTTTCAGCGTGGTACCAAAGACCACCGCCTGCGCCTGTTGCCCGCGCCAGAACCAGCCGCCTGCTGCAAGTACAACGACCACTATAATCAGTAGCAGCCACGGCCAGCGGCGGGTTTTACGCAGCTCGAAATCTTGTGTTGTCATAACGATGTCCCCTGAGGATGGCGTAATGTGGTGACCAAACGGTCGCCGAGAAATTGGATGGTTTGAATGAGGGCGATCAGCACCACGATGGTGGCAATCATGATGTGGTTGTCGAAGCGCTGATACCCGTACACCACCGCCAGATAACCGATCCCGCCCGCACCGATGGTGCCGGCAATCGCGGAGTACTCAATCATTGAGATCAGGTTGAGTGTCACCGCCGCAACAATCGCCGGTAACGCTTCACTGAGTTGTGCCGAGCGGATGATCTGCCAGCGCGAACCGCCGCACACCAGGCCAACCGCCGTGACTTCGCCGGGCAGCTCACGTAGCGCGTTGTCCACCAGACGGCCAAAGAATGGAATGCCTGCGGCGATCATCGGCACAACGGCGGCGGGAATGCCGATGGTGGTGCCGGTAAGCCAGAAGGTGAACGGAATGATGGCCGCCATCAGCACCAGAAACGGCAACGAACGTCCCATGTTCACAATCCAACTCAGCACTCTATTAATCCCGCGATGGGGAAACAGACCGCGCGATGAGGTGTTAAACAGCACCACACCGACGATGCCGCCGAAGGTGACCACGAACAGCATCACGATCACCACCATCAATGCGGTTTCGCCCAGAGCGGGCAGCATCAACGCCGGGATTTCTGGCCACGGCGTATCCTGACTCATCACTGATACGCTCATACCGCCTCCCGCAATGGCAACACGCTGCCGGAAACGCTGGCAACCAAGCCCAGTTGTTCCAGCTGCGACAGCAAACGTGCCAGCGGCACGCGTTCCTGCTGATAGTGAATGCCCACCTTGAGGCGGCCCGCTTGCAGACCATTCACCTGCTCAACGTGCGCGCCGAGCAGATCAATACGCAGACCAAACTGCTGGCTTAGGCGCGATATCCAGTCGCTGGCGACCGGCACATCGGTGCGATAGCTGAGCTGCAACACCAGCTCGGCATCGCCCGCCTGCGCCGCCAGCGGGAACAGGCGCTGTCCCAACAGAGAATCCGGCTGCGCCAGCAGCTCTTTCACCACGCCGTACTGCACGATTTGGCCGTCGCGAATTTCCGCTACCGCATCTGCCGCCTGACGCACCGCATCCATTTCATGGGTGATCAGCACTATCGCCAGCTTGTAGTCATCACGCAGTTTTTTCAGCAGGTCGAGCACGGTGACGGTGGCTTCGGGATCGAGTCCTGAGGTGGCTTCATCCGCCAGCAAAACCGACGGGCGCAACGCCAGCGCCCGCGCGATGCCAATACGCTGCCGCTGACCACCGGAAAGCTGGCCGGGATAGGCTTTGGCTTTGTGGCTGAGGCCGACGCTGTCGAGCAATTCGCCCACGCGCGCGGCGATATCGCGATCCACCACGCCGAGATAGTGCAGCGGTAAGGCGATGTTCTCCCACGCGGTTTTGCGTTGCAGCAGCGCGGAAGACTGGAAAACGGTGCCAATCGAGCGACGCGCCTGACGCAGCGCTTCGCCATCCAGCCGCGAGAGATCGCTGCCGTTAACGCGGATGCTGCCGGCGCTCGGTTGCTCCAGCAGGCTGATGCACTTCGCCAGCGTCGATTTACCCGCGCCGCTCGGCCCAACCACTGCGGTGATATTGGCTTGCGGCACCTGTAGGCTGATGGATTTCAGCACCTCGGTGAGGCGGCCGTCGGGCGCGCGATAGTGTTTGCTGAGCTGATCTATTTCGATCATGAGACCTCCTGCAGCGTGGAGGATTTAACGCGATAGCTCGCGCCCGGATGTGGTGCCTGCAGCTGCGGACCGGCAGCGAATAACTTCTCGCGCAGCGTGCCCTGCGCGTACTCTTTTTTGTAGACGCCGCGCTTTTGCAGTTCCGGGATCAGCAGCTCCACCACATCTTCAAAGGTTTCGTGCGTCAGTGCGTAGGCGAAGTTGAAGCCATCGACGTCGGTCTCTTCGACCCAGCTTTGCAACTCGTCAGCGACGGTTTCCGCGCTACCGACAATCAGCGGACCAAAGCCGCCGATGCCGACCCAATCCGCCAGCGCTTTTACCGTCCACTGACGATCGGGATCGGCAGTGGAGAAGGTTTCGACCGCCGATTGAATGGCGTTGGTGTGGATATATTTCAGCACCTGATCCGGCTGGTACTGGCCGAAGTCGATGCCGGTCCAGCCCGATACCAGCGCCAGCGCGCCTTCGTAGCTGACCCAGCTGGTGTACTCTTTCCACTTCGCCTGCGCCGCCAGATCGGTCTCGGCGACAATCACGGTTTGCAGATTGAAGATTTTGATGCTGTAAGGATCGCGCCCCGCTTCCGCTGCACGGCGACGAATATCAGCGACGGTTTTCTTCAGCAGTACTTTTGACGGCGCGGCAACAAACACGCATTCGGCATGTTCTGCCGCAAACTGTTTGCCGCGACTCGATGCGCCCGCTTGATACAGCACCGGTGTGCGCTGTGGTGACGGTTCACACAGGTGAATGCCCGGCACGTTGAAGAAGGTGCCTTGGTGATTGATGGGATGGATTTTGCGCGGGTCGCTGAAGATGCGGCGTTCGCGGTCACGCAATACCGCATCCTGCTCCCAGCTGCCTTCCAGCAGCTTGTACACCACTTGCAGATACTCGTCGGCGTAATCGTAGCGGCTGTCGTGATCGGTCTGGGTTTTATGCCCAATGTTGCGCGCCCCGCTCTCAAGATACGAGGTGACGATGTTCCAGCCGATGCGGCCTTTGGTCAGGTGATCTAGCGTCGATAAGCGGCGCGCAAACGGATAGGGATGTTCAAACGACAGCGACGCGGTGAGACCAAAGCCGAGATGTTCAGTGACCAGCGCCATTGGCGTAATCAACGCCAGCGGATCGTTGACCGGCACCTGCGTCGCCTGGCGGATCGCCGCATCGCCGTTGCCGTTGAGTACGTCGTAAACACCGAGCACGTCGGCGATAAACAGGCCGTCAAACTTGCCGCGTTCCAGCAGGCGCGCCAAATCGACCCAATACTCCAGATCTTTGTACTGCCAGGAACGGTCACGCGGATGCGCCCACAAACCCGGCGACTGGTGTCCGACACAGTTCATATCAAATGCGTTCAAGCGAATTTCACGTTGCGATGGCATAGCAATCTCCATAGCGAGGCCGTGATCGTGTTACGACCCGGCGTTCGTTAGTTAATTTTTAGGATGTTGAGAGATTAAAGCGCTGAAGGGGGACATCGCTCGGCGGGAGCGATTTGCAGTTCTTGTAAAATATGCTGCGCCACGGCGGCGGCGTGATCGGCGACCTGCGGCAATCCCATCAGTTCACCGAAGCGCGCACGCGCTGCGGGACCGACGACAAACAATCGCGCATTGGGTTGGCCGGTGAGATTGAGCGTGCGCGACTGGCTGTCGACATCAATACCAAAACCGAGCAGGTCTGCGCGGATTAACCCTTGCTGACTCAGCGATTGCAACAATGGCTGGCTGGCGGTTAAGGCTTCATGGCCGGGACCGGTGGTGACAATCAGATGATCGAGGCGATGGGTTTCGCTGGCACCCTCGCGGGTAC
>NZ_DAMBSA010000135.1:1101-10533 GCF_032054795.1 Pantoea sp. CTOTU49201 | reverse complement strand
TCTGGCGCCCCTGCGGCGTAATCACGCCAAAATAATAAGGAATATCCTCCTCCAGTGGCCGAATCGCCACACCGGCCAGCGGCATGCCCCACGCGGTAACCGGTTCGAGAATCGCCACGCCTAATCCGGCGCGCACGCAGCCAAGAATATTGGCGGAGGAGTTAGTTTCGATGGTTTGGTGCAGCGGCGTTTTGACCTTTTTCAACGCTTTTTCGTAGCGTCCGCGCAGCCGCTGCGGGCTCCACGGCGCAATTAACCGCCGTCCCGCCAGGCTGCTCAACGACAGTTGAGATTGCCTCGCCAACTCGTCGTTCTCCGGCAGCGCCACCACGCACTGCGACTGCCCAATCCAGTGCAGCTCCACCGCGTGATGCTCGAGCGGCAAACTGCATAAACCGAGATCGGCTTCGGCGGTGATCACCGCATGCGCCGTCTGCACCGCCGATTCGCTGATGATCTGCACTTTGTTCTGCAAATTGAGCGCGGCCAGCGCCTGCGGCAGCAAACCCGCCGCCAGTGCAGGCGTGGCGGCAATGCTCAGCGGGCGATGTTGCTGATGGGCGATCTCCTGCGCACGCAGGCGAATCTGCTGCAGTGAGAGCAGCGCTTTCTGCACGTATTGATGCAGCTGCAGCGCCTCTTCCGAGGGATGAATACGCGGCCCGTTGCGGATAAACAGCGGATAACCCAGCGATTGTTCCAGCTCCTGAATCAAACGCGACACCGCCGGCTGCGAGCGATTGAGCGCCTTCGCCGCCGCCGTAACGCTTCCGGCAGAGATCACCGCCGAGAAGGCTTCCAACTGCCGCAAATCCAGGTCGTTTAAAATGGTCATCGCGCGATTTTTCCCTAACTCATTGATCGTTCCCGACATTGGCGCGGGAAATATTCCATCATAGAGAGAGTAGTGGGAATTAGCCACCGGGGGGAAAGTGCGCGTTGTCCCTCACCCTAGCCCTCTCCCACTGACGGGAGAGGGAACCGTCCTCTGCGGATCTTACTAGCATCACAACTTCGCCGTCAGCTCACGCTGATGCTCCTGCAGCAAACGCAGCATATCCAGTAGAAAACTATCTTCGTTGCCCTTCTGCCAGGCAATACTCAGCGGCAAACCTTTAATCTCTTCAGGCAATTCCAGAGCGATATAACTGACGCTGTCGCTGTTCATGGTGCGATACGAAGCGGGTACCACCGCTAATCCCAGTCCGGCAGAAACCAGGCTGAGAATGGTTTGCTTCTCTTCAGCAAACTGGGCGATGTGCGGCGTGAATCCCGCCTGTTTAAACAGGCTCATGGTGAGATCGTGACTGTGCGGACGTGTGCGACGGTCGGGAATGATCATCGCTTCATGCTGAAAATCGGCCACCGCCACTCGTTCGCGCTGCGCCAGCTCATGCTGGATCGGCACCGCCAGCACGCAGCTTTCTCGCGTAATAAAACGCACCGCTAATGACGCATCAATACTTTGCGGCTCGCGAATAAAAATCATATCCAGCCAGCCCGACTTTAATTTCGGAATTAAATTAATAGTTTTGTCTTCAATAATATGAATATCGCTGTGCGGATGCAGCGGAACAAATAAATTAAGCAACGCCGGAACTAATCCACGTGCGGCACTATCAATTGCGCCAATACGTAATTTGCGACGTTCATCTTTTAATCCCACTTTAAAACGTTTAGCCAGCGCATCAAATTGATCGATTAATTTGCTGGCATCGTCAAAAAAGAGCGCGCCTTCGGCTGTTAATGAAACATTACGCGTCGATCGATTTAACAGACGCACGCCAAGGTCCTCTTCCAGTAAACGAATGAAGCGAGAAAGTGACGCAGGCATCATTTCCATCTTTTGTGCGGCGCGGCCAAAATGCAGTTCTTTACCCACCGCAACAAAGCAACGCAATTGATTTATATCCATATTCCCCTCACCCGTTGATTATGCAAATAGTTTATATAATCCACATCTGATGATAAGCCAAAACAAAACTGCATACTGAACTCGATTACAAAAAAATAACACCACCCTACACAATCTGGAGCACTTTAATATGAAATCTCACCTCGAAAAAAGGGTGATGCGTAAAGTGACGTTACGCATTGTGCCCTTCATCATGCTGCTCTACTTCATCGCTTTTCTCGATCGCGTCAATATTGGTTTTGCTGCATTAACCATGAATCAGGATTTAGGTTTCTCGCCCACGGTATTTGGCTTTGGCGCCGGAATATTTTTCCTCGGTTATTTTCTGTTTGAAGTGCCGTCGAATTTAATTCTGCATAAAGTCGGCGCCCGCATCTGGATTGCGCGCGTCATGATCACCTGGGGATTGGTTTCCGGCTGCATGGCTTTTGTGCAGGGCACCACCAGCTTTTACGTGCTGCGCTTTCTGCTGGGCGTGGCGGAAGCCGGATTCTTCCCCGGCATCATCCTCTATCTCAGCTACTGGTTCCCGGCGGCGAAACGGGCGCAGGTCACCGCCATCTTTATGGCTGCCGCGCCGCTTTCCACCGCGCTGGGATCGCCCATCTCCGCCGCCCTGTTGCAGATGCACGGCCTGCTGGGCTTTGCCGGTTGGCAGTGGATGTTCGTGCTGGAGGCGATTCCGGCGCTGCTGTTCGGCATCGTGGTGCTGTTTTACCTCACCGATCGCCCGGCAAAAGCCAAATGGCTTACCGATGAGGAGCGCGCGTGGCTGGAAACCAACATGCAGGCCGAAGAGCAGGCGCGCGCCGTCAAAAATAGCCACAGCAGCGCATGGCGCGGACTGATGGATAAACGGGTGCTAGCGCTGGCGCTGGTTTACTTCGGTACGTCAGCGGGTTTGTACACGCTCGGCATCTGGTCGCCGCAGATCATCCGCAGCTTCGGCGCATCCTCGATGGAGATCGGTTTCCTTAATGCCTTCCCGGCGGTGATTGGCGTGATCGCCATGATCCTGTGGGCACGCCACTCCGACCGCACCAAAGAGCGCAGCTGGCATGTGATTGGTGCCTGTTTGCTGGCGGCGGCTGGCCTGATTTATGCCGGTAACGTCAGCACGCTGTTCACCGTGATTATCGCATTGACGCTAGTCACCGTCGGCATCAGCGCCTCAAAACCGCCGCTGTGGAGCATGCCGACCTTGTTCCTGAGCGGCCCGGCGGCGGCGGCGGGCATCGCCACCATCAACTCCATCGGCAACCTTGGTGGCTTTGTCGGCCCGATGATGATTGGCGTAATCCGCCAGCAAACCGGCAGCTATACGTGGGGCCTCTATTTCGTGGCGGGACTGCTGGCGCTGTCGGCCATTGTGGTTCTGCTGCTCGCCGCCAGCGGTAACCGACCGCAAACGGCGAAAATACCTCATCCTCATACTCATTGATCTGGAGAAACAACATGCGTAACTATTCGATTGCCGCGATTCCTGCGGATGGTATTGGCCCGGAAGTGATCTCTGCTGGCGTGGAAGTGCTGCACGCGTTGACGCGTCACGATCCGCAACTCAAGTTCAACGTGCAGACTTTTGACTGGGGCTCGGATTACTACAAGCAACACGGCGTGATGATGCCGGAAGATGGCCTGCAAACGCTGAAGAAGTTTGATGCGATTTACTTTGGTGCGGTCGGCGCGCCCGACGTGCCGGATCACATCACGCTGTGGGGATTGCGTTTGCCGATTTGTCAGGGCTTTGACCAGTACGCCAACGTGCGTCCCACCAAAATTCTGCCGGGCGTTACCTCGCCGCTACGCAATCGTGGTCCCGGCGATCTCGACTGGGTGATTGTGCGGGAAAACTCAGAAGGCGAATATTCCGGTAACGGCGGCCGCGCACATCGTGGATTGCCGGAAGAAGTTGGCACCGAAGTTGCGATCTTCACCCGCGTTGGCGTGACGCGCATTATGCGTTATGCCTTCAAACTGGCGCAGTCGCGTCCGCGCAAGCTGCTGACGGTGGTGACCAAATCCAACGCCCAGCGTCACGGCATGGTGATGTGGGATGAGATTGCCGCCGAAGTGGCGCAGGAGTTTCCGGACGTGCAGTGGGACAAAATGCTGGTCGATGCCATGACGCATCGCATGACGCTGCATCCGCAGAGCCTCGACACCATTGTTGCCACCAATCTGCACGCCGATATTCTGTCGGATCTGGCCGGTGCGCTGGCGGGCAGTTTAGGCGTTGCGCCGACCGCTAATATCGATCCTGAACGTCGCTTCCCGTCGATGTTCGAACCGATTCACGGCTCGGCGTTCGATATCACCGGCAAAGGCATCGCCAATCCGATCGCTACGTTCTGGACAGCGGTGCAGATGCTGGAGCATCTCGGCGAGCGCGACGCAGCGGCGCTGATTATGCAAGGGATCGAATATGTCTGCGCGCAGGGCATTCTGACACCGGATGTTGGCGGCACGGCGAATACCGCAGAAGTGACGAAAGCGGTGGTGGCGTTTATTGAGGCCAAAGCTAGCGTGGCTGAAGCCGTCTGATTTAACCCGATGCGCATTGTTGTGGTCGCCATGAATGGCGACCCTACGACGGCATCAACATTTTGCTAAACAATTCGATTTGCACCTGCCGCGCTTTTCATTAAAAGTCTTTGCATCCTTCTGTTTTCGCAGGTCCTCGCATGATCGACTCAGGCAGAGAAGCCAAACCGAATTCCCATCGCACCCTGCTGTTAGCATTATTGGTCGCAGTAACCTTCTTTATGGAAAACCTCGATGCCACGGTGATCACCACCGCGCTTCCGCAGATGGCGCGCGATTTCGCCTCCAGCCCGGTGGCGCTGAACATTGGCGTCAGCGCCTATTTACTGGCGGTGGCAGTATTTATTCCGATGAGCGGCTGGCTGGCGGAGCGCTTTGGCGCGCGAACCGTGTTTGCCAGCGCCATCCTGATTTTCACCCTCGCCTCGATCCTTTGCGGCTTGAGCGACACGCTGCCGACGTTCACGCTGAGTCGCATTCTGCAAGGGATTGGCGGCGCGATGATGGTGCCGGTCGGTCGCATGGTGGTGCTGCGCGTCACTGAGAAAAAGGAGATGGTAAAAACCATCGCCTTTATTACCTGGCCGGGTTTGATTGCGCCGGTGCTTGGCCCGCCGCTGGGCGGTTTGATTGTCACCTACGGCCATTGGCCGTGGATTTTCTGGCTCAATATTCCGCTCGGCATCCTTGCCATCATCGCCACCGCTTATCTGGTGCCACAGTTCAAAACCGAACAGCGGCGGCCGTTTGACGTGCGCGGCTTTGCGCTGACCGCCACCGCCTGCACCTCATTGATTATCGCGCTGGAAGCGCTCGGGCAGATGCATCTCAATTTTGGTATTCCATTGTTGCTGCTGGGCGTGCTGTGTAGCTGGCTGGCGTATCGCCACAGCTTCCGCCATCCGCAGCCGCTGCTGCCGTTTAGCGCGATGAAAATTGCCACCTTCCGCAATGCGGTAATTGGCGGCTCGTTCTTCCGCGCCTCAATCAATGCAGTGCCCTATTTGCTGCCGTTGCTGTTTCAGCTTGGCTTTGGCTGGAGCGCGGCGCAGGCCGGAGCCATGGTGTTGTGGGTATTTGCCGGTAATCTGGCGATGAAACCGGCGACAACCTGGCTAATGAAACGCTGGGGCTTTCGTCGCGTGTTGATGATCAATGGCGTGATCAGTTTAGTGGCGATGCTCGGCTGCTTACTGCTTAAGCCATCGCTGGGCTACTTCGCCATCGCCGCGATTCTGTTTATCGGCGGGCTGTCGCGCTCGCTGCAGTTCAGCTGCTACAACAGCCTGGGCTTTGCCGATGTTCCGCAAAACAAAATGAGCGATGCCTCGGTGGTGTTCAGCATCTTCTTCCAGTTCAGCATGAGTGCGGGCATCGCGCTGGCGGCGCTGTTCCTGCGCGCATCGATGGTGTGGCAGGAACATAGCGAAATCGCGCAAAGCGATATTCATATCGCCTTCGCCGGAGTGGCGTTGTTGGTGCTGCTGTCGCTGTTTGACGTGTTGAGACTGGAGAAAAATGCCGGAGCGCAGGTGCTGGTGAAATAATATCCGCGCACTATTTATCGTTAAAACGGTTAATAGTGCGCTTCGCTTAAAAATAATTACTTTCACATAAGGATTTATATTTTTTACACCCATTTTAAGATAATGACTAATGATGCGAATGCTTACCAAATCTTAAGTAAAAAACGAAACATCAGGAATGCTTAATAATTTCATCACATTGAAAGAGAAAAATTTTAAAGGCGAAGCGGCAATATATTTATATTGACCAGAGGCTCACGCAAAAATAATTATTACCCGCCTCTTTCACTCCTTTGCAGATAGAAAAATTCCTGAGCATTATCAAGGAAGATGAGATAACTCCTAATTACCCGTTGTTGTGCGTTAGGCTTTAACGACTAACCTTAAGTGGTAAGTGAAATATGCGTTATCCCCTTTATCTGAGGTATTGATTATGACAACACCACGTGGCGGTTCTGGCAATTTTGCCATGGACCCAGAAAGAGCTCGCGAAGCTGGTAAAAAAGGCGGCCAATTGAGCGGCGGGAATTTTCGAAATAATCCTGAACGTGCAATTGAAGCAGGACGAAAAGGCGGTAAGAAAAGCCGTCGCGTCGTCGATAAATCACCCGAATAACTTTATTGCGGCTATTAGCACTTATTAGCCGCAATCTTTTTACCCCATAAAAATAAACACCGCCGGAAAACATCCTCTCGACGTTATAAAATACCATTTTGAGACATTTCTCGTTGCTAATAATTCAGATAAATAACCAAACCCTCTCAATCTCACAATAAATATTGCACCAAAGAATCCTCTTGTTTTTATTTTATCGCTCACCTACACTCCGCAAAACATAATTCACCGCAACTATCACCACTATAAACCATAACTCTAAATAGTTATTTTTAACTTAATTAGCCTTCTCAAAACGGCAGAAAGGATAACTTCGCCGTGCGGGTGGATCACATTCTGAATTTCTTGTTACTTATAAAAACATACCTCTGAACGGTGAGTATTCCTGCTGTACTTTTTAAACAACGGAGATCACGTGCACACTCAACGCCGCTTCAGAAAGGTTATCAAAAATCACGCTATCCCATTAATTAGCATCCTATTAATAGCGAAAACACCCTTGCAAGCCGCCAGCGCGGCGAGCAGTGTCATTGCGCCAGATAGCTATAGTCACATACTTAACTATTCGGACGATTACGTTATTAGTTCGGGTGACACTATTAATTCCAACTCAGCGAAAAATGACACACTTTCAATTAATGATCCTAACTTAGCGCTGTATGGGCCTGTTGAATCGGTTTCATTACACAATTACGGAATCATCAATAATGGGTTCAACACCCATAATTTAGCCGCCGTTTCATTTTTCACCAAAGACGGCAGGCTTGATAACAGCGGTAACATCAGCGGCTGGGACTTCAGCGTTATTATGGCTGGCGGAAAAAGCGCGATCGTAAACAACGGGCAAATCATCGCCGATGATGGCGTTGCACTGTTGAGCTTTGCCGATGAAACCGCGCTGCTTAATAACGGGGTAATACAGGGTTACACCAGCGCGATTGATGCGGAAAACAGCACGACGATACGGATTACCAACCAGGGCAATATCACTAGTCAGCAGCAGGCCGCGGTGATTCTGCACAGCAATAACCAACTGACTAACGCCGGTGTCATCGCCAGTCAAAATGCTCCCGCGCTATTACTAACCGGTTCTGGCAACGCCATTACCCTGAGTAATCACTCTGCGCTGAACGGCGGCAGCGATATTGCGCTGATGAGCCAGGGCGAAGCTAACCGCTTGATTTTGGCGGGTGATGGCAGTGAGAACGGCAATTTCAGCGCCGACACGCCTCAGCACGGATTGTCTGCCATTACCTCCACAGCCAGCAGCCGCTGGGCGCTTAATGGTGATGTGAATGCCTGGGGAACGAGTGATGATGTGATGACCATTGCCGGGCAGTTACAACTGGCGGGACATACGGTGATTGCTGGCGGTGGCGGCGCGACCGTGCAGCCGGGTGGACAATTACAGCTTATGAACGGTGGCAAGTTATCGGGCAACCTCGTCAATAACGGCGAGATTAGCGTTAATCCCGGAAACAACCTTCACGGCAATCCTTTTGAGATCAATGGCAATTACACCGGTAATGCCAATAGCCAGCTCACCTTTAGCGGTGCCTTAGAGGGCGACAACTCGGCGCTAAATCCACTGGTGATCAACGGTAACACCGCTGGTACGACTCAGGTTGCAGTGATTAACAGCGGCGACAACGGCGCACAAACCCAGCAAGGTATTGCGCTGATCAAGATAAATGGCACATCCGCTGCTAATGCCTTCGTGCAGAAAGGTCGTATCGTGGCGGGCAGTTATGAGTACTTTTTACAGCAGGGAACGCCGAATGCAGCCAACGATCAAAGCTGGTATCTGCGCTCTTCTTTACCACCTGCAGCACCGATCATTATGCCGATGGCTGCGCCGCAAATCAGTGCGATCCTGCGACCCGAAGCGGGCGCTTATGCGGCGAACATGGCCGCCAGCAACACCCTCTTTATCCATCAATTACAGGATCGCCTTACTGCAACTGCGCCAGGATCGTCAATGTGGCTGCGTCAAACGGGTACGCATCAGCGTGCGCAAGCGGGAAGCCAGCTTGATGATCGCAGCAACCAATATGTGGTGCAGATGGGTGCTGATTTACTGACGCTACTAACTGGCGAGCAGAGTGCGCTTCACCTCGGCGTCATGGCGGGCTACGGCAACCATCACGGCAAAACCACTTCACGTCTCACTGGCTTTGCCACTGAACATACACTTAGCGGTTACAGCGGCGGCCTCAGCGCGGCCTGGTACGCGGACGAGACTCGCCGTTTAGGCTTCTACAGTGATAACTGGCTGCAATTTAGCCGCTTTGAAAATCACGTGAAGGGCGACGATTTGAGCGCTGAAACCTGGCGTTCGCAAGGTGTAACGGCCGCCACCGAATGGGGCTATCGGGCAGCATTTTCGCTGAGCGATCAAACCCAACTGCTACTGCAGCCGCAATTACAGATCGCATGGATGAATGTGCGCGCCAGCGAGCATCAAGAGCAGAGCGCCAGCTCAGTGCGTTTCACCGGCGATGGCAATGTTGCAACCCGTGTCGGCGTCAGAGCGGAGCTGCAAACGAGTCGGTTCACGCCCTACGCTGAAGCCAACGCGTTGCACAACAGCCGCGCTTTTGGCAGTCAAATGGATGATCGCGTAGTGGAGATTGAGGGAACGAAGCACATTGCTGAAGTTAAAGCCGGTATTCGCGCCGACCTGTTTTCTGGTCTGGAGATCGCTGTTGAGGGCAACGCGCAGCAAGGCACGGATCATTATAGAAATCTGGGCGGTGCGCTCACGCTGCTGGCACATTTTTAAGAATATTATTGCCCTCCGGCTGTTGCGGAGGGCTTTATTGCCTCCCGCG
>NZ_DAMBSA010000135.1:0-1091 GCF_032054795.1 Pantoea sp. CTOTU49201 | reverse complement strand
GACCTTGACGCATTTGCCTGACGTGACCGAACAGTATTTGATTCGCTCCGCTACGCCTGGCGTTGAAGCCAAAAAGTAGTCCGCCTCTGATTCTTCCATTTTTCGCAACAATGACTTCGCTGATCAGGCTATTCTGCCGCTGAAATGTCTGTGCGAACCTTAGTTATCGCCGGGGATCATCCCGAGCAACACCTGAGGAACCGCAACATGAAACTCTATCACTTCCCGCTTTCTGGTCATGCTCACCGCGCACGTCTGTTCCTGTCGCTGCTAGATTTGCCGCATGAGGTTATCGATGTCGATCTCAAATCTGGCGAAAACAAAACGCCGGAATTTCTCGCCATGAATCCGTTTGGTCAGGTGCCGGTGCTGGAAGATGACGGCGTGTTTATTGCCGACTCCAATGCCATTCTGGTCTATCTGGCTAAGAAAAGCGGTCGCAGCGAATGGCTGCCGGAAGATGCCGCTGGCGCGGCGGCAGTGCAGCGCTGGCTAACCGTTGCTGCCGGAGATATCGCCTTTGGTCCGGCAGCGGCGCGTTTGATTACCGTGTTTGGCCGCCCGTTCAATCCCGAAGAGGTGATTGGCCGCGCACATCTGGTGCTGTCACGCATCGAGCAGCATCTCGAAGGCCGTGAATGGCTGGTCGGCGATGGCCCGACAATCGCCGACATCGCGCAGTACAGCTATATCGTCGGTGCGCCAGAAGGCAATGTCGATCTCTCTGGCTATCCGGCTGTGAACGCACTGCTGCGTCGCATCGAAGCGCTGCCAGGCTTTGTGCCCTTCCCGCAAACTGCGGCTGGCCTGCGCAGCATCGCCTGAGTCCACTATCATGAGCAAGAAACTGCCGGTTTGGCATCAGGGTGAAATCGCGCTGCAGCAACAGGCGGGCGTGGCGGAACGTATGGCGGAAGTCGGCCAGCGCGTGATCCGCGATCACATGCCCGATCAACATCGAGACTTCTATGCGCAGCTGCCGTTTATTGTGGCGGGTAGCGTTGATGCGCACGGCGATGCGTGGGCCACGCTACTCGAAGGCCAACCCGGTTTTATCTTCTCGCCCAATGCCACCACGCTGAATATCGAGG
>NZ_DAMBSA010000134.1:0-10542 GCF_032054795.1 Pantoea sp. CTOTU49201 | reverse complement strand
GACGGGTTTTCATGTCAATCGCCGACAGCGTACCGAACGGCGGAGCCTGACACGGAATGCCCAGCGGCGACATGAAGCGGTTTTTGTTAACCGCGTACGGTGTGCCTTTCAGCGGAACCGCACCCATACCGGTGTTGATGGCTTCGCCACCGTTGCTGGCTGCAGTCTTGCTGGTGTCTTGTGGGATCATCTGTACCCACAGGCCGAGACGCATGTCGTTAACGAACATGTACTGGTTGTTCGGGTCAAACGAGATACCGCCCCAGTTCATACCGCCCAGCGAACCTGGGAAGCTGAGGGATTTATCGGTATCCGGCACGGTGAACAGGCCATCGTAACGCATGCCTTTAAAGGCAATACGGCACGCCAGCTGATCAAACGGCGTTGCGCCCCACATATCCGACTCAGTCATTTTCTGATTGCCGATGTTTGGCATTTCCACTGAGTGCGGCTGAGTTTTGGTGTACTGCTCGTTCGGGATGTGACCCTGCGGCATCGGTAGCTCTTCAACCTTGGTCAAAGGCTTGCCGGTCAGGCGGTCCAGCACCCAAATCATGCCAGTTTTCGCGCCGATAACCACGGCTGGCTTGTTGGTGCCATCCTTCATCGGGAAGTCGACCAGGCTCGGCTGCATTGGCAGGTCGAAGTCCCACAGATCGTTATGCACGGTCTGATAAACCCACTTCTGCTTACCGGTGGTTGCATCCAGCGCCAGGATTGATGCGCCGTAGGTGTGATCCAGTTTGGTACGGTTCGCACCCCACAGATCCACTGACGAGCTTCCCATTGGCAGGAACACGGTGTTCATTGCCGGATCGTAAGACATTGGCGCCCACGAGTTCGGCGTACTGCGGGTGTAATCTTTACCCGGCATCAGCACCGCATTAGGGTCATCGTTGCCTGGGTCAAACGCCCAACGCATCTGACCAGTGATAACGTCGAAACCACGCAGCACGCCGCCAGGCATGTCGGTCTGTACGTTATCGGCAACGCGACCGCCCACAACAACGGTGGTACCGGCCATCGCTGGCGGTGAAGTCAGCTGATATTGCGGATCTGGCGCACTGCCGAGACCGGTTTTCAGGTCAACCACACCGTGCGTACCGAAGGTGTCGCACAGCTCACCGTTGTCGGCGTTGATAGCAATCAGACGCGCATCAATGGTGTTCATCAGAATACGACGCTGACAGGTATCGCCCGCAGGCAGCACAGCGGCAGTCACCGGCGTTGAGCCCGGCTCTGTTGGCTGCTGCAGCGGTTTAGTCGCGTCGAAATAGGCTAAGCCACGGCAGCGGTTCCACACTTCTGCCTGCGCGTTGATTTCGCGTTTCCAGATTTCCTTACCGCTGTCAGCTGCAACCGCAATCACATTGTTGTGCGGGGTGCACAGGAACAGAGTGTTGCCCACTTGCAGTGGAGTTTGCTGATCTTCCGCACCGTTACCGGTTGGGCTGATCGGCGTATCACCGGTGTGAAAAGTCCAGGCAACCTGCAAGTCTTTCACATTGTCGCGGGTAATCTGATCGATGGCAGCGAAGCGGTCGCCACCCGGCGTACGGCCGTAGCTGCTCCAGTCTTGCTGAGGTTTTGATTTATCGACCGGAATCAGCGGCAGCTGTTTACCGTCAAATGCTACGGTAGGATGCGGCTGGAACATTTGCACGAAGGTCGCCACCATGCCCACCGCGATCACCGCAGAGAGCACATAAGAGGCTTTCGCCAGAGAGCTTTTGCCTTCGCTTTTACGCAGAGCTGGCCAGGTGAGGAATGCAAACAGCATCAAGCCGGCTGGCACCATCAAACGTGATACCAGCGGCCAGAAATGCAAGCCTGCATCAAACAGTGACCAAATCAACGTGCCAGCAAACACCAGAATAAACAGGGTGACGGCGGATGATTTGCGACGGAAGAACTGAATGGCCGACAGCAACATGACGATACCGGCGATTAGGAAGTACCAGCTGCCGCCCAGCGCAACCAGCTTGCCGCCGCCGATAGCGAAGAACAAGCCGATAGCCAGCAGGACCAGGCCAAACAGTACGGACCAGATGCTCAGCCCTTTGCTGGGACGAGCGGAATTTTCTGCCATAACAAAAACTCTCCTGAAAAAATAAAGCGCTGGCGCCAGTAAATCTGTGGCAGCCGATAACAAGGCTCCAGCCGCAGCGGGAGACAGGAATAATTCCGTTACGCTTTATTTTATATCTATTGGTACGGGTGCAATGCCCGTGATTCGGCGCTTGTGAGCGAGGACACAACGCAGGTGAGAGTGATTCTCGCTACAAGGCGGCAGGATTGTACCACCTGGTACAATAAAAAGTGAATATCCATAACGCGGCAGTCACTGGTTAATAGCATTTTTGCTACAAATCCAGTCGTAAGCTATTAATAAATATGACGGCGTATCGTGACTTTTCTTATTGCGATGTTAAGTCGGGGATGAATTCGACACGTTTTTTGGAAATAAGGCCGTCGCCGTGCTGGCAGAAGTAGTCCACCGCACCGCAGGCTTTCAGCACCTGCAACGGTTGGTGGCAATCTGGACACAAGGCGATGTGAGCGAAATGATGTTCACAGCTGGGGCAGTTAAAACCGGTTTGATTGTGAGTGAGTCGTTGCTGACAGGCTGGGCAGGAAAAATTCATCAATTGTCCTCTGCGCTTTGGATGGCGGTCGCCATGAATGGCGACCCTACGCGTTACAGGTTCATAAAAAAAGGGCCCTGTTGGGCCCTTCTCATCTTAACGCTTGTTCTTCTTCAGATGCGACATCAGACGCTGACGTTTACGCTGCTGTGTTGGCGTCAACAGATTGCGTTTGCCCGCGTACGGGTTATCGCCCTCTTTGAACTGAATGCGAATCGGCGTACCCATCACGTTGAGTGAACGACGGAAGTAGTTCATCAGGTAACGTTTATAGGAATCGGCCAGATCTTTCACCTGGTTACCGTGAATCACCACGATTGGCGGGTTATAACCACCGGCGTGCGCATATTTCAGCTTCACGCGGCGACCACGCACCAATGGCGGCTGGTGATCATCGGCGGCCATGGTCATGATGCGCGTCAGCATTGCGGTGCCCACACGTTTGGTGGAGCAGTCGTAGGCTTCGGTCACCGATTCGAACAGGTTACCGACGCCGCTGCCGTGCAGGGCTGAAATGAAGTGGATGCGCGCAAAATCGATAAAGCCCAGGCGGAAGTCCAACATCTCTTTGACTTCATCTCTGGCTTCCTGCGTCATGCCATCCCATTTGTTGACCACGATTACCAGTGAGCGCCCACTATTCAGGATGAAGCCCAGCAGCGACAGATCCTGATCGGAAATTCCGGCACGCGCATCAATCACCAGCATCACAACGTTAGCGTCTTCGATCGCTTGCAACGTTTTGATAACTGAGAATTTCTCGACGGTTTCAGTGATTTTACCGCGCTTACGTACGCCAGCGGTATCAATCAGCACATACTCACGATCGTCGCGTTCCATCGGAATATAGATGCTGTCGCGCGTGGTGCCCGGCATGTCGAAGACCACGACACGATCTTCGCCAAGAATACGGTAGTCAGCGTTGACTTACCCACGTTGGGGCGGCCGACGATGGCGAGTTTGATTGGCAGTGTGGTTGGGTCGAAGTCTTCTTCTTCCTCTTCCTCCAGCGCCTTCTCACTCTCTTCTTCTAAATCGGCCCAATAGGCGGCGTTCTCTTCTTCTTCAGTGAGCTCGACTTCTGGAACGACTTCTTCCATCCACGGTAACAGTGCTGTTTCCAGCAGGCTGTTAACGCCACGGCCATGCGAAGCCGCAATGGCGTGAATCTCACCTAAGCCCAGCGCATAGAAATCCAGCACCGCTGCTTCCGGGTCGATACCGTCAGTTTTGTTGGCGACAACAAAGGTGGCTTTCTCACGCGCACGCAGATGATTGGCGATCTGCTGATCGGCTGGCATCACGCCCGCGCGCGCATCCACCATAAACAGCACCACATCGGCTTCTTCAATCGCCAGCAGCGACTGCTCCGCCATGCGGTTTTCAACGCCCTCTTCGGTGCCATCGATACCGCCGGTATCAATAACAATAAATTCGCGCCCTTCCACTTCGGCGCGACCATATTTGCGATCGCGAGTCAGTCCAGGAAAATCCGCCACCAGCGCATCACGTGTGCGTGTTAAACGGTTAAATAGCGTAGATTTTCCCACATTGGGACGCCCAACCAGCGCGACCACAGGTACCATAACACTTGCCTCAGTTTTTAAAATAATTCGCCCGAATGGCGTGATTATAACGACATTTGACGCCAGGCGTCAGGCTGAAGGCGCAAAGAATACCATGCCTGACTAAAAACGAAACGGCCCCTGACGAATCAGGAGCCGTGTAAGCGAGCGGGAAACGGGTTCCCGCCGAGCCAATTCCTTAACGGGTGATGGCGTAAACTTCTCCGCCTTTCGCCTGGATCAGCAGCTTGTCACCGGCGACAACCGGTTCAGTCTGGAAGCCATCGCTGTCCAGTTTCTGCTGCGCCACGAAGCGGCCGTCAAGGGTGTTGATCCAGTGCAGATAACCTTCGCTATCGCCCACCACCAGATAACCGTTGAACAGCACCGGTGAGGTCAGATTACGATGCAGCAGATCGCTTTGACGCCAGATGGCCACGCCACCGTCAGCATTCAGGGCAATCACACGGTCATCCTGATCGACCAGATAGATACGACCCGCATCCACCACCATGTCTTTCACGCCGCCAATTTCGCGCTTCCACAGAACCTGACCAGAACGCAGTTCCAGTGCGGTGAGGTTGCCGTTATACGCCAGCGCATAAATCACACCGTTTACCACAACTGGCGTGGTATCGACGTCGCTCAGGCGATCGATTTCCGTTGCGCCGCTTGGCTGCGAAATACGCTGCTGCCAAATCAGCTGACCTTGGTTGACAATGACTGCGCTCACGCGACCATTATCGCCACCGACGATTGCGCCACCAAAGGCCACGGTCGGAGCCGATTCACCGCGCAGTGACAGCGCAGGCATATCGAGGTTGACGGTCCATTTGATCACGCCAGTGCTCTGGTCAAGACCTTGCAACATACCGTTGCTGGTGTGGATCAGCACTAAACCGTCGCTCACTACCGGACGCGACAGCGCTTCACCGGCGACCTTGGTCTGCCAGGCAATGCCACCATCGCTGGTATTCAACGCAAATACCTGACCACGTTCGCTACCGATGTAGATGCGATCGCCGCTGGCCGTTACGCCGCCAGAAAGCAGTGCCGAGATGTTTTTCGAGAAGAAGCCGGTTTTCTCAGAGAGATCGACTTTCCATTTCTCTTTACCATTGCTGGCATCAAGCGCTTTAACCACACCAAAACGATCCGCAGCATACACGGTACCGTCCAGCCAGGCTGGATGCAGATTGGAATAGAAATCACCAACGCCGTCGCCGACTGAGGTGCTCCACGCGGTCTGCGGCGTAAACTGGTTTTCCACTTTAGGCAGCGGGGCCATTTTCACTACATCTTCTTCGCCGCTGAACAGCGAGCAACCGCTGAGCAGAGTGACTGAAATCAGCCCTGGCAGCAGGTATTTACGTAATTCCATGTGCGCTCTCTTGACTGGCTTAACTTAAGTTATTCATCTTCATCTGCAGCATTTGCTTCAGCGCAGGAGAGGCCTGCGATTCAGCACCTTTGCTCCAGGCATCACGCGCGCCCTGCTTATCGCCTTTGCTCAGCAGTGCTTCGCCACGAATGTCCGCCACAATGGCTGTCCAGCCATCACCTTTAACATTGTTAAGGGTAGAAAGTGCGGCATCGGCCTGACTTTGCTGCAATTGAATGCGTGCCAGACGCAGGTTAATCACCGCCTGCAGGTTGGCATCTTTGGTATCTTTCAGCCCACTCTGTAACAGAGTGATAGCTTTATCGAGCTGATTGGTTTCAACATACTGCTTAGCCAGATCCAGCGACGCCAACGCACCATAGGTGTTGTTGTTTTCGCTAGCGAAAGTGGCTACCGCTTCCAGCGAATCCGGCTTGTCCGCCTGCATCGCGCTGGTCAGCTGTTGATATTCTGCTGATGCCGCTTTATCGGTCCCTTCCTGATGGCTGGACCAGAAACGCCAGCCACCCAGCGCAGCGATACCGATGATTACGCCAACGGCCAGGAATTTGCCATTGTTGGCAAAGAACTGACGCAGTGCGTCAACTTGTTCGTTTTCGTTGCTGTAAACTTCCACGCAATCCCTCTCTTTAAAATGGCTGTTGCAGTGCTGCGCTTACTGCAGCAGCGTGCGCAACGTCGCAGCGGCGTCGCTCTGAGCCAGCGTCTGTTGATCGCCAGTACGCAAGTCTTTCACCACAACCTGGCCCGCTTTCACTTCATCTTCGCCCAGCACCAGCGCAATGCGTGCGCCCCACTTGTCTGCACGTCCAAACTGCTTCTTGAAGTTACCGCCACCGAAGTTGGTCATCAGTTTCAATGCCGGATCAGCATCACGCAGTTTTTCCGCCAGTTGCATCGCGGCGGACTGAACGCCCTGCCCCGAAGCGATAACATAGACATCAACAATGCGCGTCGGTTCAAATTCTGGATTAACCGCTTGCACCAGCAACACCAAACGCTCCATGCCCATGGCAAAACCAACCGCTGGCGTGGCACGGCCACCCAACTGCTCAACTAAACCATCGTAACGTCCGCCACCGCATACGGTGCCCTGCGAACCGAGGCTGCTGGTCACCCATTCAAACACGGTACGGTTGTAGTAATCGAGGCCGCGCACCAGGCGCTGGTTGATACGATATTTAATGCCCGCGTCGTCCAGCAAGGCGCACAGCCCGCTGAAGTGCTCGCGCGACTCCTCATCAAGGAATTCGCCCAGCGTTGGCGCATCGTTTAACAGTTTCTGGATGTCAGGATTTTTGCTGTCGAGCACGCGCAGTGGATTGGTGTACATGCGGCGTTTGCAATCTTCGTCGAGTACGTCCTGATGTTGCTCCAGGAACGCCACCAGCGCGCTGCGATAGTTGGCGCGCGCGTCCAGCGAACCGATAGAGTTCAGCTCAAGCTCAACGTGATCGGCGATACCTAACGCTTTCCACCAGCGCGCGGTCATCATGATCAGCTCAGCATCCACGTCCGGGCCTTGCAGACCAAAGACTTCCACACCCATTTGGTGGAACTGGCGATAACGACCTTTCTGCGGGCGCTCGTAGCGGAACATCGGGCCGGTGTACCACAGACGCTGTTCCTGGTTGTACAGCAGGCCGTGCTCGATACCGGCGCGCACGCAACCTGCGGTACCTTCCGGACGCAGCGTCAGGCTTTCGCCGTTGCGGTCTTCAAAGGTGTACATCTCTTTCTCAACCACGTCGGTGACTTCACCGATCGCGCGGCTGAACAACGGGGTGTGCTCAACGATTGGCAGACGGATTTCACTGTAACCATAGCTGGCCAGCACCTGCTTCAGGGTGCCTTCAATACGCTGCCAAATCGCGGTATCCGCCGGCAGGTAATCGTTCATCCCGCGAATCGCTTGAATATTCTTCGCCACGTTAGAATCTCTTTAAGACAAAAAAACCTGAGCGGCATCATACCTTATGAGGATGAAACCGCACAGGTTCAATCACAAACTGACACGCGACAGGCGCGCACCACGATTATTTTTCCAGCTGCTGCACGTTGATGCGGCGGCTTTCATCCAGCATGCTGGCTTTGGCGCGAATACGCGCTTCCAGCTGGTCGATCATGTCGTTGTTATCAAGACGATCGCGCTGACGCACACCATCTTCATAGAAGCCGCTTTTCTTGGCTCCGCCGGTCACGCCGAGAGTTGAAACTGTCGCTTCACCCGGACCGTTCACCACGCAGCCGATAATGGAAATATCCATCGGCGTGATGATGTCTTCCAGCCGCTCTTCCAGCGCATTCACCGTACCGATGACATCAAACTCCTGACGTGAGCAAGTCGGGCAAGCAATAAAGTTGATGCCGCGCGCGCGGATGCGCAGAGATTTGAGGATGTCGTAGCCGACTTTCACTTCTTCAACCGGATCGGCCGCCAGCGAAATACGCAGCGTATCGCCAATGCCCTCGGCCAGCAGCAGACCTAAACCAATTGCCGATTTCACTGAACCGGCACGCGCGCCGCCCGCTTCGGTGATACCGAGGTGCAGCGGTTGATCGATGGCTTTCGCCAGCAAACGATAAGATTCAACGGCAAGGAACACGTCAGAGGCTTTGACGCTCACTTTGAACTGATCAAAGTTGAGGCGATCGAGGTGATCCACATGGCGCATCGCGGATTCGAGCAGCGCCTGCGGCGTTGGCTCGCCGTATTTTTCCTGCAGATCTTTTTCCAGCGAACCGGCATTCACGCCGATACGGATCGGAATATTGTAATGACGCGCACAATCCACCACCTGGCGGATACGCTCATTGTTGCCGATGTTGCCTGGATTGATACGCAGACAATCCACGCCATATTCAGCCACTTTCAGTGCGATGCGATAGTCAAAGTGAATGTCCGCTACCAGCGGCACGTTGACCTGTTGCTTAATCAGTTTGAAGGCTTCAGCCGCATCCATTGTAGGTACGGAGACGCGCACGATATCAACCCCGACGCGCTCAAGCTGGCGAATCTGGTTAACGGTGGCGTCCACATCAGTAGTGCGGGTGTTGGTCATTGACTGAACGGCGATGGGCGCACCATCGCCAACTGGCACCTTGCCGACGTAAATCCGTGTTGATTTGCGACGGATAATGGGTGCTTCGTTATGCATATTCTCTCTCCACAATTACCCGGAAAGCGCGCTGCGCGTTATTGCGCACCCAGCGTCAGACGGGCAACCTGGTTATTACGGATAAAACGACTTAAATCAACGGGCTGATTCTGATATTGCACGTCAACCGCACCTGGTGCGCCAATTTTCAGACGATACGGAGCCGTTCCGGACAAACTCAGCTTACCGCCGCTACGTTGCAGACCGCTGAATAACTTCTTGCCGGTCGCATCGCTGACTTCCAGCCAGCAATCGGCTTTGAAGTTCATCACGATGGCATTCGGATCGCCTGCCGGTTGGCTGACTGCCGCGTTCCCGGTAGGCATTTGGCCGGCAGGAACGCTGTTCGCTGGCGCCGGAGACGTCGCCGCTGGCGGTGCCGTATCAATCGGCGCCTGGCTTGGCGAAACCACGGCGTTGTCGCTGCCGTTGGTTTGCGCGGTATTGCTATTGCTCGCCGCAGGTGCGGCGGTATTGCTTTCCGGCGTGGCGACAGCGCCAGCACCGTTATCAACTGGCGTACCGGCTGCGTTGGTATCTGCATCGGCATTGCTGTCGGTGCTATTATCGCCCAATGGAATGGACTGGCTATTGTCGCCGCTGCCGTTTTGATCGGCCATCGACACCAAATCAGCCTGTGACGCTTTATGGTTCTGCCACCACCACGCACCGGTTAAACCGACTACGACGAAAATCACCAACCAGGTGAAGATCATCAGCCAGCCATCGCGCTTTTTACGACGCTTACCCAATGAGAAGCTCTGCATCGGCTCGATCTTAGCCGCGCGCACCGGAGCCTGTTTTGCCATCATCGGCAGCAGGTCATCTTCCGGTACATGCACCAGTCGGGCATAGGAGCGAATGTATCCGCGCAGGAATGTCGACGCTAAATCAGCAGGTGACTTATCCTCTTCAATATCACGCACGGTAGTAAGTTTCAGGCACAGGCGTTCAGCGACGTTTTGCTGGGTCAGCCCCATCTGCTCACGGGCCAGACGCAGGCGTTCACCTGTGGAATGTACTGCAGAATTCTCTTGAGTGGCTTCAGTATTCATTAGCTAAATAACGCTGGTACTGTATCGATTGTGGAAAACTTCGCGCCAACCGGTCGCCATAACGTGTAACGTCAGCAGCGTTTCCCTGTTGCGCGGCGAAACGTATCTGTAACCACAGGCTCTCTGCCGTTGCCGGCAAACGCTGATGGTACACTTCTAAAAGCAGCGGAACCGACTGCTGTTCCTGCTGTTCAAGCCGCCTTTCCACTTCCCTTAGCAGTTGACTGCCCTGCTCCGGTGCGGCATCCAGCGCGTAACCTAACTGCTCGCGCGCTGCGGCACTCTCATCAGCCTGCAGGTAACAATAGCCCGAAAACAGGAATGCATCCTGACGAGCATCGATTTCCTGCGCCTCAATTGCCAGCTTAAACTGTTGATGCGCTTCGTCATACTGCCTTAAACCGCAGAGAAACGCACCGTAATTGTTAGCCACATAACCATTCAGCGGCGCTAACTGCTGCGCCCGCTGATAGTGCCAGCGGGTTTGTGCGCTGTTCTGCTGCGCCTGCGCCACACGGGCCAGGGCCAACGGCACGCGATAATCTTTCGGCGCTGCCTGCTGAGCACGCAATAAATTGCGCTGTGCAGCGGCATAATCCTTCACCGCCAGATAATGCAATCCGAGCTGCAAACGGATATCCGCTGCACTCTGCTTTGCAGGGTGATTGACACAACCGGTTACAACAAAGCCAGCCAGAATCGCTGCGGGTAATCCTT
>NZ_DAMBSA010000133.1:2392-10593 GCF_032054795.1 Pantoea sp. CTOTU49201 | reverse complement strand
ACCCGATCCTTCCCTGCATGAATATACACGCATCATCATTGAGCAAGCCGATCGACTGCGTAATCTGGTTGATCGTCTGCTTGGCCCGCAACAGCCGGGCTTGCACGTAACGCAAAGCATTCATCAGGTCGCCGAGCGCGTGGTGAATCTGGTGTCGATGGAGTTGCCGGATAACGTCTCGCTGGTGCGCGATTACGATCCAAGCCTGCCGGAGCTGCCGCACGATCCCGACCAGATTGAACAAGTGCTGTTGAATGTGGTGCGTAACGCCCTGCAAGCTTTAGGCGATGAAGGCGGCACCATTGTGATTCGCACGCGTACTGCCTTCCAGCTCACGCTGCACGGCACGCGTTACCGTTTAGTTGCACGTATTGATATTGAAGATGATGGCCCAGGGATTCCGGCCCAGCTACAAGACACCCTGTTCTATCCGATGGTTAGCGGACGCGAAGGCGGCACCGGTTTAGGTCTGTCCATCGCCCGTAGCCTGATCGATCAGCATTCAGGGAAAATAGAATTTAACAGTTGGCCAGGACACACCGAATTCTCGGTTTACCTGCCTATTCGCCAGTGAGGTTTCTATGCAACGAGGGATAGTCTGGATCGTCGATGACGATAGCTCCATCCGCTGGGTGCTTGAAAGGGCACTCACTGGAGCCGGTTTGAGCTGTGCAACCTTTGACAGCGCTAACGAGGTATTGGACGCGCTCGCAAGCAAAACCCCAGACGTATTATTGTCAGACATTCGTATGCCTGGCATGGATGGACTTGCGCTGCTGAAACAGATTAAGCAGCGCCATCCGATGCTGCCGGTCATCATTATGACCGCGCACTCCGATCTGGATGCGGCCGTTAGCGCTTATCAGCAAGGTGCGTTTGATTACCTGCCAAAGCCGTTTGATATTGATGAAGCGGTGGCGCTGGTTGAGCGTGCGATTAGCCATTATCAGGAGCAGCAGCAGCCGCGTAATCAGCCCGTCAGCGGACCAACTACCGACATTATCGGTGAAGCGCCGGCCATGCAGGATGTATTCCGCATCATTGGTCGTCTTTCACGCTCCTCAATTAGCGTGCTGATCAACGGTGAATCCGGTACCGGTAAAGAGTTGGTCGCCCATGCGCTGCATCGTCATAGTCCACGTGCGAAGTCCCCTTTTATCGCGCTAAACATGGCGGCGATACCCAAAGATTTGATTGAATCAGAGCTGTTTGGTCACGAGAAAGGCGCGTTTACCGGTGCTAACCAGATTCGTCAGGGGCGTTTTGAGCAGGCCGATGGCGGCACGCTGTTCCTCGATGAAATTGGTGACATGCCGCTTGATGTGCAAACCCGCTTGTTGCGCGTTTTGGCCGATGGCCAGTTTTATCGCGTTGGCGGCTATGCGCCGGTGAAAGTGGATGTACGTATCATCGCGGCAACCCACCAGAATCTTGAGCTGCGCGTGCAGGAAGGCAAATTCCGTGAAGACTTGTTCCATCGTCTTAACGTGATTCGCGTTCATCTGCCGCCGCTGCGTGAACGCCGCGAAGATATTCCGCGCCTGGCGCGTTACTTCCTGCAGGTCGCTGCGCGTGAGTTAGGCGTGGAAGCGAAGATTTTGCATCCGGAAACCGAAACCGCGCTGACGCGTCTGCATTGGTCCGGTAACGTGCGCCAGCTGGAAAATACCTGTCGCTGGTTGACTGTGATGGCAGCGGGCCAGGAAGTATTGATTCAGGATCTGCCGCCTGAACTGTTTGAATCCAGCACGCCAGACAATCCGGTGCAGTCGTTACCGGACAGCTGGGCTACGCTGCTGGCGCAGTGGGCAGATCGCGCCTTGCGTTCCGGTCATCAAAACCTATTGTCGGAAGCACAGCCGGAGATGGAGCGCACACTGCTCACCACCGCGCTGCGTCACACGCAAGGACACAAACAGGAAGCGGCACGCTTGCTCGGCTGGGGACGTAATACCTTGACGCGTAAGCTGAAAGAGCTGGGAATGGAATAACGCGCACGTTGTGCGTTTTGATACAGGGGAGCGAATGAGCTCCCCTTTTTTATATCACTCGCGAGAACTGCTGCATGCGCACCTTTTGGCGCATATACACATCGAAGCACATACAGATGTTTCGAATCAGCAATCGGCCGACGCCAGTAACGTGCAGGCTGCGACCGTGCTGTTCCACTAATCCATCCGCCACCAGCGGCGCTAACATCGCTAAATCCTCGGCAAAATAACGTTCAAAATCAATCGAGTATTGCGTTTCTATCGCAGCAAAATCCAGTGCGAAATTGCAGATTAAGGCTTTAATCACATCGCGGCGCAAACAATCATCGTCACTCAACGTGAGCCCTCGCCACAGCGCATCGCCGCGCTGCTCAACATCTGCGTAATAGGCTTTCAACTCTTTGTGATTTTGCGCATAGCTGTCGCCCAGCATACTGATGGCCGACACGCCCAAACCGAGCAGATCGGTATCGCCCTGCGTGGTGTAGCCCTGAAAATTACGATGCAGTTCGCCGGCGCGTTGTGCCACCGCCAGTTCATCATCCGGACGCGCGAAGTGATCCATACCGATAAACTGGTAACCTTCGCCGGTTAAGGTGGCGATGGTTTCCTGCAGGATTTGTAGTTTCTGTGCGGCGCCTGGCAGCTCGTCATCTTTAATTTTGCGCTGCGCAGCGAACAACGCAGGCATGTGCGCATAGTTGAAGACGCTGAGGCGATCGGGATTGAGCGCAATAACGCGCTGTAAGGTGAAGGCGAAGCTTTCCGGCGTCTGCAGCGGCAAGCCATAAATCAGATCGAGGCTAACCGAACGGAAGCCCTGCTCACGCGCACGCTGCACCAGCGCGAAGATGGTTTCTTCATCCTGCACGCGATTCACGCGCTCCTGCACCGCTTTATTAAAGTCCTGCACGCCCATGCTCAGACGATTGAAACCTTCCGCGCGCAGATGATCGATCATCTCCAGTTCGATTTCTCGCGGATCAACCTCGATCGACATTTCGACATCATCGGCAATGGTAAAATGATCGCGTAGCAGCGCCACCAGCCGGCTCACCTGCTGCTGGTTGAGGAATGTCGGCGTACCGCCACCCCAATGCAGTTGAGTGACGCAGCGCCCCGCAAACAAGGGCGCACGCTGGCGGATCTCCTGCTCCAGTACATCGAGGTAGCGATCGGCTTTATGCAGCTGGCGCGTCACGATTTTATTGCAGCCGCAGAAGTAGCAAAGACGATGGCAAAACGGGATATGCACATATAGCGATAGCGGACGATCGGGATAGCGTTGCACGGCGTGCTGAAAATCAGCCTCACCAAAGTTCTCACTGAACTCAAGCGCGGTGGGATAAGAGGTATAACGCGGGCCAGCGTAATTGTATTTTTCGATGAGGCGCTGATCCCAATCAATCTGCTGCGATGACATGCTCACTCCTTACGGTGACGTCGTCTGAGAGAGGGTCGCGTAGCAGAAGAGTGGACGAAGCGATGGGCTGAACGCCGACGTAAACGCGACTTCAGACGCGACAGGCGGCGTAGTTTAAACAATAACCAGATCAGATAACATGTCAGTAGCAGCGCGAAAATTGATCCAGGCCAAAACATAGGTGAATACCTGTTTAGCGCGGCATGCGCGAAAACGCATGCCGATCAAAATTTGCCTTAATTACCTTTTAGCAGGCGCATCATATCTTCTTCAGCCTGCTCATCTTCCGCTTCGTCATCCAGCGCGATGCCCAGCGTTTCCATCAGCTCGTCAATACGGTCTAAGGTTTGATCCAGCCACGCCTGATCTTCGCCACTCAAGGTTTCACCGTTTTCCAGGCGATCCAGCAGCGTATCCAGACGTTCGTCATTTTCCAGCTTCGCCAGCTCTTCTTGCGGCGTCAGGCGAACTTTTTCCGCTTTTGGTTTTGGCTTCGCTTCAGGCTTTTTCGCCGGCTGGGTTTTACCATCAGCGACTAATGCGATCGGCGTTTTGCTGCCCAGGCGTGGATCCTGAGCTTTTTTACCCTGACCTTTGCCAGCGGTTTGCGTTTCCGGATTAGCGCGGCTGCCAGATTTGTGGCCGCTATGCTTTTTATCGCGTTTGCGATCGCGCGCTTCCTGATTAAGGTCTTCACGCGATTTGCGTTTGGCTTTCGCAGCAGGTTTGCCACGCGGGGCTGATGCAGGTTGCTTCATGGTGTCCGGTCTCGGCGATGCTTTGTGAGTTCAGTATAGAATTGCGGCGAAATCTAGCAGAAAGTAAGCAAAGAAAAAAGGCGATAGCCTATGCTATCGCCTTTTATCGCACCTTCATACGAAGGAAACACTGAATAAATCCTTTACGGCTCACAACGTCCCGGTTGCTCCATCGCCACATCGCTCCTGCGATTAATCCCTGTCCTTGTCCGATTCCTGCCTGAATCGCTTCCCGCCATGCTCCTGGTCATCCCCGACACTCCTGAGCTCATCATCCTGATGGGTGCTGCCGTGCACTGACAACAAATGTAGACTAATAGGTAAAATGAACAAGTGAGACTTGTCTCTATTTTAGAGTGGCATTTCCTACAAACATCTCAACCCATTGAAATTAAATGCCTAAAATCATTGTTAATATTCCATGAAGCGGTAATCGCTGGCAGTAAAAATCATAGATCTCTTACAAAATGACGCGTTTAGACGCTATCGGGCACTTTTGCGCCATTACAGGTATAATCAGCCCAATTGCCCGATTCATTTTGCTGGAGTTTCACTTTGTCTGCTTTGAACTATCACATGACCCATTTCATGCTCAGCGCCCCCGATATTCGCCATTTACCGGCGGATGTGGGTATTGAAGTTGCTTTTGCCGGGCGCTCGAATGCAGGCAAATCCAGCGCGCTGAACACCATCACCAACCAAAAGGGTCTGGCACGTACCAGTAAAACGCCAGGTCGTACCCAGCTGATTAACCTGTTTGAAGTGGTTGAAGGTAAATGTCTGGTCGATTTACCCGGTTATGGCTATGCCCAGGTGCCGGAAGAGATGAAGCGCAAATGGCAAAAGTCTCTGGCGGAATATTTACAGAAACGCCAGGCATTGAAAGGCTTGGTGGTATTAATGGATATTCGCCATCCGCTGAAAGACCTCGATCAGAACATGATTGAATGGGCCGTGCAGAGCCAGATTCCCGTGCTGGTCTTGCTGACCAAAGCCGACAAGCTGGCATCCGGCGCGCGTAAAGCACAGCTGACGATGGTGCGCGAAGCGTCGCTGGCCTTTAACGGTGATGTGCAGGTAGAAATGTTCTCGTCACTGAAGAAGATGGGCGTTGATATTGTGCGTAAGAAGTTGGACAGCTGGTTTAGCGAACTGGAGCCTGCGCAAGAAGGCGACGGCGAAGAAATAGCAGAGTAATTTTGTTGCGGCTTTTGCGAAAAAGCCCAATAAAAAACGCCCCAGTCATAAATGACTGGGGCGGCTAAATATTCAGCCAAATCCGATTACGTGAAGTAAAAGGTCTGAAAGATAGAACATCTTACCTCTGTACCCTACGCGACAAACTCTACCTGATTTTCCGCGCCCTACAAAGGGTTTTTTGTTGTTAAGTTTCAGGATTCGACATCTTTTTTACTAAGTTCATCACACTTTCACGTGTGCGATGTAGTTTAATTACTAAAAAAATGCTTAGCCGATAAGCAGTTACAAAACGCGCATTTAATAGACCGCTTTGAGAGGTTGCTGAACCGATTAAGTAAACATTTTTCTTATGATGATGACAGCGGCACGCAAATACCGCTGAATGCGCATAATCAGTGCGCCTCATCCCAGTTATCGCCGGTTCCGACTTCAACCTGCAGCGGCACATCCAGCTTCATGCTGTTCTCCATCAGGTCACGGATGGTCTTAATCGAGCTATCTACCGCGTCGCTGCGGATCTCAAACACCAGTTCATCGTGTACCTGCATAATCATGCGCACGGCATCGTCTTTTTGCTCTAACAGCCAGCCATCCACCGCAATCATCGCGCGTTTGATGATGTCTGCCGCCGTGCCTTGCATTGGGGCGTTGATCGCCGCACGCTCCGCTGCTTTACGGCGAATGGCATTGCTGGAGGTAATATCAGGCAGCCACAAGCGACGGCCATCGAGCGTTTCTACATAGCCTTTCTCTGCCGCCTTCGCGCGCGTCTCTTCCATATAACGCAACACGCCCGGATAGCGTTCAAAGTAGAGATCCATGTATTTCTTCGCCTCACCCGCGCCGATATTCAGCTGGCGGGAAAGACCAAACGCGCTCATTCCGTAGATCAGGCCAAAGTTGATCGCCTTAGCACTGCGACGCTGCTCGCCCGATACTTTGCCAAGCGCCACACCAAACACTTCTGACGCGGTGGCGCGGTGGATATCTTCGCCCTGAGCAAACGCATCCAGCAGACCTTTATCTTGCGACAGATGCGCCATGATGCGCAGTTCAATCTGCGAGTAGTCCGCAGCAACAATACGATTGCACGGTCCGGCGATAAACGCCTGACGAATACGGCGCCCTTCTTCGTTGCGCACCGGGATATTCTGCAGGTTAGGATCGGTAGACGAGAGTCGTCCTGTCGCGGTTACTGCCTGATGATAGGAAGTATGCACGCGGCCGGTAACCGGATTGATCATCAGTGGCAGCTTATCGGTGTAAGTCGATTTCAACTTCGATAAACCACGATGCTCCAGAATTACTTTCGGCAACGGATAATCAAGCGCCAGTTCAGCCAGCACTTCTTCGCTGGTCGACGGCGCGCCGCCCGGCGTTTTCTTGGTTGGCTTGATGCCCTGCTTTTCAAACAGAATGGTTTGCAGCTGTTTAGGTGAAGAGAGGTTAAACGGTTCGCCCGCCAGCTCGTGCGCTTTCAGCTCCAGCTCGGCCACACGCGTGGTCAGCTCCTGCGAGTGTTTCGCCAGGATATTTTGGTCAATCAGCACGCCGTTGCGCTCAATGCGCGATATCACCTTCAACAATGGCATTTCGATCTCTTCAAATACCTGTTTCGGCCCCGCTTCCGGCTCCAGCTTCTCCCACATTTTCAGATGCAATTGCAGCGTGACATCGGCATCTTCCGCCGCATAGTGACCGGCTTGCTCGATCGCAATCTGATTAAAGGTGAGCTGATTTTTGCCTTTGCCCGCGATCTCTTCAAACGTCACCGTTTTATGGTTCAGCCAGCGCGCGGCCAGGCTATCCATATCGTGTTTTCCACCCACGCTGTTCAGGCAATAGGATTCCAGCATGGTGTCGAATTTGATGCCGTTCAGTTCAATGTCGTAATTCTTCAGCACGCCGCGATCGTATTTGAGATTCTGACCAACCTTCGCCGCTTTGCCATCTTCCAGCAACGGTTTCAGCTGCTTCAGTACTTCGCTACGATCCAGTTGATCTGGCGCATCCAGATAATCGTGGGCGACCGGCAGATAAGCCGCTTCACCCGGCGCGACGGCAAACCCAATGCCGACAATATTGGCACTTAACGTATCTAGCGAGTCGGTCTCAAGATCGAAAGCGAAGAGCTCGGCGCTTTTCAGCTTTTTCAGCCATTCGGAAAAGGTCGCTTCATCGAGAATAGTGACGTAGCCATCCGCAGAGAGCACGCTGGTCGCTTCGGCAGCGGGCGCAGCAGGTTCGCTGAGCTGCGCTTTCTTAGTCTGCGCGTTGCTCTTTTTACCTTGTTGCAGCCATGAGCCATCCTGCAAATCGGTGATCCAGCGCTTAAATTCATAGCGGCTAAACAAGGTTTGCAGTGCTTCTACATTGGGTTCATTGACGACAAGCTGATTGCACGTCAGATCCAACTCAACGTCGGTTTTGATGGTTGCCAGCTGATAAGACAGGAAAGCGACATCGCGATTTTGCTCCAGCTTCGCCGCCATGGTTTTCGCGCCGCGGAACGAGAGATCGGCCACTTTATCGAGGTTGTCATAGATTGACTGCATACCGCCCAAGCCTTGCAGCAGCGCCTGTGCGGTTTTCTCACCAACGCCCGGCACGCCCGGAATGTTGTCCGAGCTGTCGCCCATCATGGCAAGGAAATCGATAATCAACGCTGGTGGCACGCCATATTTCTGCTCGACCTCTTCCGGACCAAGTACGGTATTGGTCATGGTGTTGATCAAGGTGATCGCAGGCGTCACCAACTGCGCCATATCTTTATCGCCGGTGCTGATCAACACCGGGCGGCCGAGTTTTTCCGCCTCTAGCGCCAGCGTA
>NZ_DAMBSA010000133.1:0-2382 GCF_032054795.1 Pantoea sp. CTOTU49201 | reverse complement strand
CCGCCTCAACGCCAGAGTCCGCCAACAGCGGCAGGCCCATCGCTTTGACCATTTCATGTAGCGGCTCAATCTGCGCTCGCAGATCGTCTGGCATCGGCGGACGGTGCGATTTGTAGTGCTCAAAGAGCTCATCGCGGAAAGTTTTGCCTTTCGCATCGAAGACCACAGCCACATGGCTTGGCTGATACTGCATCAACAGGCTTTTCAGCATGTTGAGCACACCATACATGGCGCCAGTTGGCTCGCCTGCACTGTTCGTTAGCGGCGGAAAGGCATGATATGCACGGTACAGATAAGATGAGCCGTCGACCAGAATCAGGGGATTTTCTGCAATTTGCGCCATAGGTTCGTATTTTCTTCGTTGCGATAATGAGGGCTATAAGGATGCCACAACCGGAGGAGAATGTTGAATGCACTCGGGGAAGTCAGGATCTTTTTCGTCGTTACGCGGCACGGATCGCAAGGATCAATCTGTGGATAAGTTTGTGCGTAAAATTCATAACGTATTGTTATTTACGTTAATTGTAATTACTTTAATATTAAAAATTAAACTATATCAGTTAGTTAAATACTTACCGTGACCTTATCCGTCCTAATGAAAAGACGATCGTCCATGTGGATATTAAGCGGAGGGTTAATAAATACATCGTATAATCAACACGAAAAAGGCAATAAAAAACGCCGGCAGTGCCGGCGTTCTTAAAACTAAATTACTTCTTTTCTACCAGGAACTTCACTACGTTGGCGTAATCAGCAACGAAGTTGTCCATTGAGCTGGTATCCAGGCCACCGTTGTTAACCATATATTTGCCGTTAACAAAGATTGCTGGCACACCTTGCAGATTGACGTCTGCTGCCGCTTTCTGCTGCTGCGCAACCAGCGCTTTTACAGCGAAGCTGTTCCAGGCTGCATCGTAATCTTCTGAAGAGATACCCGCCGCTTTAATAAAGGTTTCTTTCAGGCTTGCTGCATCGGTAACGGTTTGGGTTTTCTGAATACCGTCGAAAATCGGTGCAGTAACTTTGCTCTCTACGCCCAGCGCCATGGCAACAGCCCATGCCTGAGTGACAACCGGACCGAATTGACCGCCAAGGAAATCAACGTGGTATTTGGTCACTTTCGTGTCCGCCGGCAGGTTCTTTTTCACTGCATCGCTCACGTGATAAACGCGTTCGAACTGGTAGCAGTGTGGGCAGAAGAAGGAGAAGAACTCCAGAACCTGCGGCTCACCCGCCACTGGCTTTGGCAAAGTAACGAACTGCTTACCATCGTTGAACTGTGCCGCTGAGGCGCCAAATGCCAGCATTAAACCTACCAGCGCAAACATGATCTTTTTCATCGTGAAACAATCTCCTGAGTACTTCATTAATATTGCGGGCTAAGCTGCAACGGCGGTTCGTGTAGCAGCCTTTCCTGCTCGATAAATAATGCAATCTGCCGGCGCCAAAAATCCTCATCTGTCATCCAGGGAAAGGCGCGCGGAAAAGCGGGATCCTGCCAGCGGCGTACCACCCAGGCCAAATAATAAACCATGCGCATAGCGCGTAAAGGTTCAATCAGTGACAATTCATGTAAATCAAAATCACCGAATTCATTATAGGCTTCCAGCAAAATGTCCCATTGAATCAACTGTTCCTGACGATCGCCATTTACCAGCATCCACATATCCTGCACTGCTGGCCCGTTACGGGCATCATCAAGATCGACAAACATCGGGCCTTCACGCCACAGAATATTGCCGGGATGGCAATCGCCATGCAACCTTAACGGCTGCCATTGGCTATGCCAGCGCTGCTGCAGCGTCGCGCTGAGCTTATCAACGGCAGCAAGCAGTAAGTCTTTGAGCGAAGCCGGTACTAACGCGCTTTGTTCCAGCTCGCGACGCGGTTGAAACACATACTCTTCAAGGCCGAAAGTGGGTCGCTGCTGAAACAGGCTTTGCCTGGCGGTTTGATGGATGCGCCCAAGAAAGCGGCCAACCCATTCCATCTGATCCTCGTTATCGGTTTCATATTGCCGTCCGCCTAAACTAGGGAAGACCGCGTACATGAAGCCGGCATGATGATTCAGCGTACTGCCCTGCAGAACGAGCGGCGCGGCAACCGGTACTTCATCCTCTAATAAATCCTGAGTGAACTGATGCTCTTCGAGGACCTGTTGCGCGCTCCAGCGCTGCGGACGATAAAACTTAGCCACATAGCGGCGTTTATCATCATCGCTGAACTGATAGACGCGGTTTTCATAGCTATTGAGGGCGGTTAAGCCTGATTCGACACGCAGACCCGCATCCCAAAGTGCATCAAGGATGACATCGGGATTCAGCGTCTGGAAATTAAAGGCGGCTTCGCTCATCATTTGGCCTGTGTGTTACCTTTGCGATT
>NZ_DAMBSA010000132.1:0-10599 GCF_032054795.1 Pantoea sp. CTOTU49201 | reverse complement strand
CGAGAAGAACACCAAACAGATTGCCAGCGTCAGTCCGAGCGTGACGTGCCAGTGGCGGCTGAAGGCGAAGCCGCTGCGCGGCTGTTTCAGCTTACGTTTCGGACGCGTTCCCAGCCACAGCACCACGCCGCCCAGCGCGGCCACCCACAGCCAGGACGCCGCCAGTTCGCTGTAGTTGCGACCAAAATCGCCGAGCAGCAGGCTGCTGTGCAGCAAGTCGATGGTGGTGCGTAACGGCAGCACGCCGCTGGTGCCGTAGACCGGCATATCGCCTTTCACTTTCAGGCTATAAGGATCGATAAATACCGCGCGCGAAAGCGATGCTCCGAGCGTGGAATCGCTGAACTGCACGCGCGTGGTATCCGTTGCGCCCGGCGCAGGGCGCACCGCGTAGATGTGCTGATTCTCTCCCGCATAGGCGCGGGCCGCGCTGATTTGCGCTGACAGTGGCTGCGCGTTGCCGAATGGTTCAGCAGTTAGCGCATCGGCATAAATCAGGTTTTCCAGCTGGGGCGTTAACACGTAAAGCGTGCCGCTGAGCGCCGCAACGAAGATGAACGGGGCGACAAACAGACCAATATAAAAATGTAAGCGACGTAGCAAATTAAGCACCGCGCCGCGCGGTGCTGCAGAGTGAGCAGCAGACAAAGCCGTCTTCCTTCCAAAAAGAAATTGTCTTAGCACATCGCTCAAGCTGAGCGTGCGCTGCAATAATTGAGGTCAGCAGGAAAGCGGTGCAGGCGGGGCGCGCGGACGATGAATGCTGCTAACGCGACGCACAATCGGCGCAACCACGCGGGGCAGCGGCGGGGCGCGCGAGATCACCATGATCAGCCAGATGAACGGAATAAACACCCACATTAACAGCGGGACATGCACCAGCAGATCACAATAGCCGCAGGCAAACTCGCCGTCGTCCATCATGTGATGGCTCATGCCGGGCATCGGCATATCCGCCATCATCATTTCATGATGGCTCATTGAGCTATCCATCATGCTGTGCTGCGGCATCGCCCGTACCTGGCTTTGACGCTCCATCAACGTTTTCGACACAATCGGCGCGACGAACAGCAGCAGCACCGCCACAATTGCGACGCAGGCAGTCAAACGCTGGCGGAAGTGATGTGTAAACGTCATGGTTGCTAGTGGATGATTCCGTAAATGAGGCGGAAGTGTAACGCGAATGCCGATGGTGGGTTAAAAAAACTAAGGTTATTTAAGGAAAAATTCGCACCTTTTGAAAATAATCACTTAAAGAGATGCGGCTGTTAACGTTAATGCAACCTGTTAAAAACAGAGTGGAAACATTAGGGCCAGATGTGGGAGTGAATGGGCGCGCTTATTACGTGATGCACGTTAACTTGGGTCGGTCGCCATGAATGGCGAACCTACAAAAACCCGTAGGGTGCGCATTCATGCGCACCTGGATACTAAGTGCGCGTTCAATCCCGCCGCTACGGCTTGTGCGGTAATTGAAGACCCCTCAAAAAATCGATCTTCCCAGCCGCTCGGTGAGTTTCTCCAGTAGCGCGGTACCTGCTAAGGAGTTACCCGAATGATCCAGCGCGGGCGACCAGACTGCGATACTCATGTCGCCGGGGATCACCGCGACAATGCCGCCGCCGACGCCCGACTTCGCCGGCATCCCCACGCGCCAGGCGAATTCTCCGGCACCATCGTACATGCCGCTGGTCATCATTAACGCGTTCACCTGACGTGCCTGGCGCGGCGAGATCACCGCTGATTCATCATCCTGTGTGCGGCCCTGATTGGCGAGATAGAGGAAGGTGCGCGCCAGTTCTTCACAGCTCATCGCTAACGAGCAATAGTGAAAATAGGTTTCCATCACTTTGCTGACATCGTTATGAAAGTTGCCAAAGGATTTCATCAGCCAGGCAATGGCGGCATTGCGTGCCGAATGTTCGTATTCAGAGCGCGCGACGACGCGGTCGTAGTTGATGTCATTTTGCTGCGCCAGACGACGCACAATTTCCAGCATGCGCTGACGCGGTGCTGTCAGGCGGCTTTCCAGCAGATCGCACATCACCAGCGCACCGGCATTGATAAACGGATTGCGCGGTTTTCCTTGTTCCAGCTCCAGTTGCACCAGCGAATTGAACGCCTGGCCGGACGGCTCTTTGCCGACGCGTTGCCAGATTTCGCCGTCCTCATACAAGGTGAGCGCCACGCTGAGCGACAGCACTTTGGAGATCGACTGAATAGAGAAGCGCGTCGCGGCATCGCCCGCCTGAAAACAGCGTCCGTCAGGCGTGCAAATGGCGATGCCGAGCTGATCGGCATCCACGTCGGCCAGCGCCGGAATATAATCCGCCACTTTTCCCTGTTGGGTGAGCGGGCGAACTTCGCTGACAATCTCTTCTAGCAATGCATTACTGAGTTCCGACACCTTCACGCTCCATGTAGCCATTCGTGGCCAGGATGATGGTGATTTGCGTGCAGCGCGTCAATCGGCGGCGCGAAATTCTGTGAGCCTTCTGGGTGAAGCCTGCGTTACAGTGCGGGCTGATTTCATTAAATGTCGAGCCCGCGCGATGATAACAAACCTGTTTCGCGATTTTCCCGCCGCCGCACAGAACGGCAGCGCAGAGACGTTCGAAGCGCTGCTGAAGCAGCCCAATCTGCATATCGAACGCATCGTTTCCACCGGGCAAGCGAGTCCGCCGGATTTCTGGTACTGCCAGACGCAAGGTGAATGGGTGATGATTTTACAAGGATCGGCAGGATTGCAGCTGGAAGGGGAAGCGCAGGAGCGTCACTTGCAGGTTGGCGATTTTGTAGAGATTCCCGCAGGCTGCCGCCATCGCGTCAACTGGACGGACAGCAGCGGCCCAACGGTGTGGCTCGCGGTGCATTACGGCGCGATTCCGGTTAGCGAAATCTGAAGTGAGAAGTTCATCACATGCGAAAAATATCTTCCATGTTATAAAATATGGAAAATTTATTTCAAATTGAGAGGATTCTATCATGTCATCGCTGCCGTCCCTTGAAACCCTGCTGCAGCAGGAAGCTGAGCATCGTTTACCGCAGTTTGATTTCGATTTAGCGTGGCAAATTGGCCAAAGCATTCAGCAGCGCGCCCGTGAAGACAATGCGCCTGTGGCTATCGAAGTCTATGCGTTTGGACAGGTGCTGTTTTTGGCTGCGTTGCCAGGATCCGCCCCAGAAAACCTGGAATGGATGCGTCGCAAGCGCAATACCGTGCTGCTGACCGGTCATTCATCTCTGTATGTGGGGCTTTTCAATGAGCAGAAGGGCGAGCGGATGGCGCAGCAGGCTTATACTCGCCAGGAAGATTACACCGATCACGGTGGTTCCTTCCCGCTGCTCACTGCTCAGGGCGCGATTATCGGCGCAGTCACCATCAGCGGTTTACCTTCCGAAGACGATCATGCGTTAGCGCTGTGGGGGATTGCTCAGCTGCTGCGTTGATATAGGATAACGATAAGAAGGGTTAGCGCGTTTTTGTAGGGTGCGCATTCATGCGCACCTGGGATTAGGTCGCCATGAATGGCGACCCTACGGTGAACAAACGCTATTTCATTTCCGGGACTTTCAGCTTATCGCCTGCGCTGGTGGTTTTGCGCAGATCGGCGACCTGGCTGGCCTTAACTTCCGCAGCCTGATTTCCCCACGAATTTCTCACGTAGTTCAGCACATCTGCCATTTCCTGATCGTTAAGTTTCCAGGAGAATGCTGGCATGCCTGCGGACGTGGGGCGACCTGCGGTGTGCGGCGCGCGGGCACCGTCCAGCAGCGCGTGGATCATGTTGGTGGGATCGTTCTGCATCGCACCATTGCCGGCAAAGGCGGGCACCATGCCGCTGATACCTTCGCCCGACAACCCGTGACACGCCGAACAATCCACTTCATAGCGCAGTGCCGCCTGATCGTGACGCGCTTTATCCATCACGAATCCGGCGGCTTTCGGCGTGGAAGAGGCCGGTAAGCTGCGCAGATAAGTGGCGATAGAGTGCAAATCGCGATCGTTAAAGTACTGCGTGGAGTGCTCAACCGCTTCCGCCATTGGGCCCGCCGCCACGCTTTCGCCGTTAGAGCCGGTTTTCAGGTAGTCAGCGATCTGCTCATCGCTCCAATTGCCAATGCCCGCGTGAGGATTTGGCGTGATATCCGGCGCGTACCAGCTTCCCAGATTGCCGCCTTGCAGATATTGGCTGCTGATTTCGCCGCCCAATGCGTTACGCGCGGTGTGACAAACGCTACAGTGCGCCGGACCATCAACGATGTATTTGCCGCGATTCCACTCGTCATTCTGCGCAGTTTGCGGCTTGAACGCGTTGTTATCGAAGAACAACAGGTTCCAGCCCGCCATCGCCAGACGAATGTTGTAAGGAAAATTCATGCCCGCATTTTCATCGATGGCGTTGTGCACCGGTTTTTGCGCCGAGAAGTAGGCCCAAAGATCGTGCATATCGCCATCGCTCATTTTGGTGTAAGCGGTGTACGGCATCGCTGGATAGAGGAAGCCGTGTTCGCCGCGTCCCTGACGCACCGCGTTGAAGAAATCGCGCTCGGTCATGTTACCGATGCCGGTTTCACGGTCTGGCGAAATATTCGAGGTCTGCAGCGCGCCAAAGGGCGTATCGATTTTGTAGCCGCCGGAGAAGTCCGCATTGTGACAGGCGGCACAATCGGCGAGTCGCATCACGTACTCACCGCGTTTGATGGCGGCATCGTCGTTGCTGTGGAAATCGGCCAGCTGCACCTTGTCGTCGGCAACGTTGGAGCGCGCGCTGTCTAACACCACCCACAAACGGCCGGACGCTGCGATCCCTGCAATCACCGCCAGCGCGGCGAGCGTGTAGGTGATTTTCTTTGCTTTCGCCATGATTACGCCCCCACCAGCGGTGCCGGATTATGGATGTACTTCTGGTGGATCGCCTGCGCGGCGCGCACCGCCAGCGCACCAATGGTAATGGTGGGATTATAACCGCCGTTGTTCGGGAAGGCGGATGCGCCGACCACAAACAGGTTGTGCGCATCCCAGCTTTGCAGATACGGATTGAGCGCCGAAGTATTGGGATCGGCGCCCATCACCGCGCCACCAATGGTGTGCGAGCTGTGCTGCTGATACGGATTCCAGCTTTTCTCCGCCTGGTTATCCACCACGATATGCTGGCCGCCGGTCTCTTTCATGATGTTGATAGCGCGATCGGTGACGTACTTCGCCATGCGCACATCGTTCTGGTTCCAGTCGAACGTGGTGCGGATCAGCGGCTGGCCGTGACGATCTTTGTAGTTGGGATCGAGGTCGAGATAGGCTTCGCGCATCGGCATCGAGGTGCCCTGGCAGAAGATGGTGCCAGCAGTTTGGTAATCGCGCTTGTAGCCCGCTTTCCACTCGCTGCCCCAGCGTTTGGTGCCCGGACGCAGGCCATTCATGTTCTGAATCGGTCGGCCGTTGGTGGAGAAGCCCATGATGCCTGCGCCGCCGATGAAATCGAGATCGCTGTGGTCGAAGTTATCGCCGTTGAAGTCATCAATCTGCACCGCCAATGCGCCGCCGCCGATGAACGGATTCATGTATTCGTCATCAAAGAAACCGGTGACGCTGGAGCAGGTTTGGTAGTTGTAGTTACGGCCAATGGTGCCGCGACCGGTCAGCGGATTGTATTGCTCGCCCACGCCGGAGAGCAGCATCAGGCGCACGTTATCCATCTGATAAGCGGTGATGCAGACGATATCCGCCGGTTGGAAGCCTTCCACGCCATCCTGGGTAATGAATTTCACGCCTTTCACCGTTTTACCGTCGTCATGCTTCACGGCGTGCAGCACTTCGGTTTCGGTCAGCAGCGTGAAGTTTGGACGGCGCATCAGCACCGGCAGAATGCAGGCTTGCGGCGATGATTTGGAGAAGTTGCCGCAGCCGTGGAAGTCGCAGAAGCCGCAATACGTACACGGACCCATGCTGACGCCGAGCGGATTCACATAAGCTTGCGACAAGTTACCGGCAGGCACCGTGAACGGATGATATCCCATGCTCTCGGTGGTTTTGCGGTACTTGCTCATCCAATGCGTATCTTTCAGCGGCGGGGTAGGATAGTCGCGCGAACGCGGGCCTTCGAAGATATTGCCGCCTTTTTGCGGCTGGCCGTTGAGATTGCCCGCGATACCGGAAGTGCCCGCAATACGCTCGAAGCGATCGTAGAACGGCGCCATTTCGTCGTAGGTCACGCCCCAATCCTGCAGTTGCAAACCCTGCATCTTCTTGGCGCCGTAGCGTTCACGGGTTTGCTTCGCCACTTCAAAATCCCACGGCGTAAAGCGCCATGACATGCCCGCCCAGTGCGTGCCGGCACCGCCCACGTTCCAGCCAAACTGAAACGCCGACCAGTTACGCACCGGCGCCGCCAGCTGATCGCTGCGGTTGCGGAAGGTGGTGGTTTCCACGCTCATCGGTTGCAGGATTTTGCGGCGCGTGTGGAAACGCAGTTCATCGGCATCAATCGCGACCGGAAAATCGGTCGAGGTATCGCGCCAGGCTCCGCGCTCAATGGCGACCACGTTGAGTCCCGCGCGGGTTAGCTCTTCCGCCATCACCGAACCGGCCCAACCTAAGCCGACGATGACCACGTCAGCTTTATTTCTTACTAATGACATTGACTCAGCTCCGGCTATTTAATCGTTAGGAATGAGGCTGACGGGAATAAGCGCCAGATTTTCGTTGCGGCGTTCGATATAAGGGCGATAGTCATAACGTGCGCCAGGAAAACCGATCATTTTCCAGCCCACCATATTTTTATTTCCCGCGCGTTTTGTAGCATTAATTCAAACAGCGCCTGACTATTCACGTCTTTTCCTAAATCGATCTTGCCGTCTTCCATTGCCGTCAGGAATATATCGATCTGTTCAGCTGATAAGGTATGTAATGAAGCCTGATGCTGTTGCTGCGCCCACTTTTCCAGCGCGGTTAAGCCGGTTAAATAGCGCGCTTTCGGTGGCGTGAGAAATTGCGGGCTGCCCATCAACGCCGCTTCATTTTCCGGATGCAGCGGCGCCTGCAAATAGAGCGCCGCGCCGGAGCCATAATCTCCGGCTAACTGGTTATCGAGGAACTCGATTGCGCCTGCTTCACTGGCGGATGGGCCAAGATCATCGGCGGGGATCAGGCGATCAAAAATGGCGGCCAGATTCTGGCGATCCAGCGGATTAGTGAGCACCTGATAACCGTCTTGCCATGCGGGTTGCGGCAGGTGATCGGGGCTGAGTTTGGTTTCCAGCGGGACATTGTGCAGCTCTTTCGCCCGCAGTTGCGGCGCGACGGCGAGGGATGCCACAATTCCACTGAGCGAAAAGAGCGCTTCTCTTCGGTTCATACTTCTTATCCCTTAATCTTCAAGAAATGAATATTGACAGAGCACGACGTTCAGATATTTCAGACGCAATGACCGTGCGAAAATAGCGCGCAGGCGCTAGCGACGAATCTGCGTTCGTTATTGTTTTTTTCAGAGGTAGGGTAAATATACGGTCGCCATTTATGGTGACCGTATTTACGGGAAACCCGTTTATCGGGCTCCCTTTATGTTAATAAATATATTTATTCATATCTTCATAGCAGTGACGGGAAATATCCCACAGATCGTCTTCCCAATTCTGCGGGCTTAACAGTTCCGGCGACCAAACACCGTCGTAGCCGGTGGCTTTCACCGCAGCCACCCAGGCGGCAATATCGACATCACCTTCGCCCGGCGCATAGTCGCGTTGTACCCACTCATCCCAGGCTTCGCCCGGTTTAGCTGCGCGACCATCGCAGAAATGCACGCCGTAAATCAGATCTTTATCCATGCGCGCCACTTCGGCAGGCGTGGTACCGCCGCCAGCATGCAGGTGCCAGAAATCCACCACCACGCCGAGATTGTCTTTGCCGCTCTGTTTAATCAGGTCAAGCGCGTGTTGCAGCGAATTGAACGCGGTGAAGGCGACGACTTCAATCTGGAATTTGATGCCGTGCGGTGCGCCGATATCGGCGATGGCGGAGATATTCTCCAGCAGGATGGCATCACGCTCGTTAGCGGAAAGGTGATCGAGTTCGGTCAGCGCCATGATTTGCACTACCGGGCAACGCAGCTCCACCGCCGCCTGGCAGATTTTTTCCGCTTCGCGCAGCAGCTCAGCACGCGCTTGCGGCTCATGGCGACCAATGCGTTTTAGCGCATTAATGCAGGTAATATCGACGCTGTATTTCGCTATCAGATCGCGGTAGGCAGCATAGCTGCCACCGTTATCCAGATAGCGATACAGATGTTCTGGCAGGATTTCCAGCCCGCTAAAGCCTGTCTCATGGGCGATGCGTAACTGAGTGACGGCATTGCTGTACCAAACAGACACGCCATGCAACGACAACTTCATCTCTCCTCCTTGTTACCTCACGGCTTCAGGTGAGAGCGTCGAATACGCAATTCTCCCTGAGACCAAACGCCACCCGGAGTGGCACGTTCATCAATCAGCCGGTTCAGGGCTTCAGTGACGATCAAATCAATACGCTGGCTGAAGGTAGTAAGCTGCCAGCCTGGCAAGCTGGCTTCGTCGATATCATCGAAACCCACCACCGCCATAAATTTGTTGCCTGCACCTTCACGCAGTGCCGCCAGCGCGCCGAGCGCCAGCACATCGTTTTCACAAAACAGCGCTTCAACCCGCTGATCGGGCGCTTGTGCATTGAGATACTCGGTCAACACGTCGTAGCTGCGTTCGCGGGCGTATTCACCGGCGGTGAGCAGCACTTCCAGCGCTAAGCCAGCTTCGTTGAGCGCCAGTTGCAAGCCTCCTAAACGCAGCGTGTGATGGCTGCTGGTGGCCGGGCCCATCATGTAACCGATGCGGGTATAACCTTGCGCCAGCAGCAGTTCGCCCAGCTGTTTGCCCGCCTGCAATCCGTCGACATTTACCACTTCAATGCCGGGTTCGTCGTTGTTACGACACACCTGCACCAGCGGAATGTGGTGCATTTCACGCGCCACGGCGATCAGTTCATCACTCAGCACTGTGCCGAGAAACAGCATGCCATCGACCTGCAGCTGATCGGCCAGCGACAGCACCGCGCGGTAGTTTTCACCGCTACCAATATTCAGCAGCAGCGCCATGTAGCCGCGCTGCTGCAGCTGACGGGTGACGGTGTCGAGCATCAGCATCGAGTGCGGATTTTTTAGCTCGTCGATCACCACGCCAATAATCTGAGTCTTTTTCTGCGACAGGCTGCGCGCCAGCAGGTTAGGGCGATAACCTAACTCGGTGGCAATGGCGATTACGCGTTCGCGCGCTTTCTCGGAAATGGACGCGCCGGGCGTAAAGGCACGCGACACCGTCCATTTCGAGACGCCAGCCAGTCTTGCCACATCGCTGGCGGTGGCTTTGTGGGATTTTGCGGTTGGTTTACTCATAGCACCTGCATAGGGGAAAAAGCGGAGACCCCCAGCATTGAACGTGAAACCCAACGGAAAATAAACACCTAAGCGCACGCATTTGGCGTAAAGCGCGACAATTAACCCTGTTTTTATGATGTTGCGATTATGTTTGATCTTTGCACCCGATTGCAACGTTTTTTGCAATCGGGTGCATTTCATTCACTTTTTGTGATCGCTTTCGCTGATTTGCACTTTGCCAGATTGACTAAAAAGTCGTCTTCGCCGACATTTTGCTCACCACAAAGCAAGAAACATCATTAAAGGCTCAACTGAGTGGCTCATTTTGCACCCGGTAGCAAAAAGTAAAATACCCGAAAAACAATACCCAACATCTTACCTCAACCCATTTTGCACCCGAGTGCAAAATAAACAGGAGTTGTTATGCTCATCGGTGAAAAGAGTATTCCACGCCCACTGCGCTGGGCCATGATCGGCGGCGGTCGTCTCAGCCAGGTTGGTTATAAACATCGTTGCGGTGCGCTGCGTGATAACACGGCGTATCAGATGGTTGCCAGCGCCTTTGATATCGATGCCGAACGCGGCCGCGATTTCGGCGTCAACTTAGGACTCGATGCGAATCGCTGCTACGCCACTTATCAGCAGCTGCTGGCCGAAGAGGCGAAGCGTGAGGATGGCGTTGAAGTAGTGTCCATCGCCACGCCTAACGGCACCCATTTTGAGATCACCAAAGCGGCGCTGAATGCCGGTATTCACGTGATTTGTGAAAAGCCGCTGTTCTTCACCACCGCTGAAGCGCTGGAAATCAAAGCGCTGGCGGCGGCGAAAGGGCTGATCGTTGGCGTGACTTACGGTTTCTCCGGCCATCCGCTGCTGATGCAGATGCGGGCGATGATCGCCAATGGCGAAATTGGTGATGTGCGCATGGTGGAGCTGCAATATACCCACGGCTTCAGCGCCAATGACAGCGCCGACAAATTCAGCGAAGCGCAAAAATGGCGTGTCGATCCTAAGATCGCTGGTCCGTCGTTTGTGCTCGGCGATATCTCTACGCACACCTTCTACATCTCACAGCTGGTGCTGCCAGAGCTGAAAGTGAAATCGCTGCTGTGCGATCGCCAGAGCTTCATTCCGTCGCGCGCACCGCTGGAAGATAACGCCATGGTGCTGATGCATTACGACAACGGCGCGGTAGGGC
>NZ_DAMBSA010000131.1:0-10700 GCF_032054795.1 Pantoea sp. CTOTU49201 | reverse complement strand
AAGGCCGCTTGAGCGGTACCGATGGTGGATTTAGCGCCAATGTATTCCGACATCAACATCACGCCCACCACAAAAGCTGGCATCACATTGGAGCCAGCCATAAAGTCACCGCTGTTTTTACTGCGCAGGCGCCAGGTGAGCCAGGTGGTGAACAGGATGTACGCGATGACAATCCCGACGATAATCACCATCCCTTCTGTAGAGAATTGTTTCATTTCAGCCTCATCGATAACGTAGGGTCGTGGAACGCGCTGGGCTTCACGCGTTCCGTTGATGAGGTGGCCGATGTTGTTATTGACGCGTGTCTATGCACTTCGCCACCCCACTTACGCTTATGATTCATTTCGCTCAAACAAGAATGAATTTACGCATAATAGGGGCAATTTATAGGATAAACTGGGCTGAATTTGTTTGAACCTGCTCACAAATCATCAATGATGATTACAAATAATCAAAATAGACTTATTAATTACAACTCCGTTTGCAGGAAATCGACAAACGCGCTGATGCGTACCGGCAGCTGACGCTGCGGCTGCCAGACGGCAAAAATGTCGCCATCAGCGGCGCTCCACTCTGGCAGCACATGCAGCAGTTCACCGCGTTTGATGCTGTGCTGCGCATCCCACCACGAACGCAGCAGAATGCCATGCCCATCTAGCGCCATCTGCATCGCCACTTCGCCATCGTTGGTGATTAAGCTGCCGCGCACCTTTTGCGTCAGCTGCTGTGTGCCATCACCCAAACGCCATAGCGCGAAATCACTGTCGAACTGGCGCAGTAAAATGCAGTTGTGCTGTGCTAGCACGGCGATGCTTGTCGGCATGCCGTGGCGCGCGGCGTACGCAGGTGAGCAGCACAGCACGCGCGGATTGGTGCGCAGCTTACGCGCGATGAGTCGCGCATCAGGCGGCTCACCGACGCGGATGTCGATGTCCACGCGCGCATCAAGAAAATTGAGCGGCTGGCTGCTGAGCTGCAAACTCATGGCTAATTCGGGATGCAGCGCGGCAAAGCGCGACACGCAAGGTGCGACGTGACGCCGTCCAAAGCCGAAAGAGGCGTTGATGTTGAGCGAGCCGCGCAGCACCGAGGTTTGGCTGCTCACCGATTCCTCCAGCTCCGCCAGCTGATCCAGTAGCGGACGCGCGCCCTCCAGATAGCGTTTTCCCTCCGCCGTCAGCTCCAGCCGCCGCGTGGTGCGCTTGAGCAGCTGCACGCCTAAGCGCTGCTCCAGCTGGCTCAGGCGTTTGCTCACCGCCGGTAGCGATAAGCCAAGTTCGCGTGCGGCGGCGGTTAAGCTGTCCAGCGCCGCCACGCGCACGAAGAACGCCAGATCGTCGGTTGAGGTGCGCGATTCTCTACTTTTATTCAACATTGGCTTATCGCTCAGGCTAATTATTTCCCACAGATGCATGGTTATACTGCGTACAGAACATCAACAGCAACCTGCGAGAAACTCTATGAGCGGCAAAACCTATAAAATCGCCGTCATCCCTGGCGATGGCATTGGCAAAGAAGTAATGCCTGAAGGCATCCGCGTGATGGATGCAGCGGCAAAGAAATTTGATATTGCACTGGAGTGGCAATGGTTTGATTTCGCCAGCGCCGAATATTGGCAGCAGCACGGCAAAATGCTGCCCGATGACTGGTTCGCCACGCTCAGCCAGTTCGATGCTATCTATTTTGGCGCGGTGGGCTGGCCAGATGTGGTGCCGGATCACGTGTCGCTGTGGGGCTCGCTGCTGCAGTTCCGTCGCGAGTTTGATCAGTACGTCAATCTGCGCCCGGTGCGCCTGATGCCGGGCGTTAAAGCGCCGCTGGCCAATCGTCAGCCCGGCGATATCGATTTCTACGTGGTGCGTGAAAATACCGAGGGTGAATATTCGTCAGTGGGCGGCACCATGTTCCCCGGCACCGATCGCGAAGTGGTGATTCAGGAAACGGTAATGACGCGGGTTGGCGTCGATCGCATCCTGAAATTTGCCTACGAACTGGCGCAGAAGCGCCCGAAAAAACACCTCACGTCGGCCACCAAATCCAACGGCATCGCTATTACCATGCCGTACTGGGACAGCCGCGTGGAAGCGATGGCACCGAGCTATCCTGATGTGAAAGTCGATAAATATCATATCGATATTCTCACCGCTAACTTTGTGCTGCATCCGGATTGGTTCGACGTGGTGGTCGCCAGCAACCTGTTTGGCGACATCCTGTCGGATCTCGGCCCAGCGTGTACCGGCACCATCGGCATCGCGCCTTCGGCCAACATCAATCCGGAAGGCAAATTCCCTAGCCTGTTTGAGCCAGTGCATGGATCGGCGCCGGATATCGCCGGTAAAGGCGTGGCCAACCCGATTGGCCAGATTTGGTGTGGCGCGATGATGCTGGAGCATCTCGGTTACGCCGCAGCGGGCGCGGCGGTGTTAGATGCCATTGAGCGCACGCTGGCAGCGGGCAACAGCCTGACGCGCGACCTCGGCGGCAGCGCGTCAACCGAGGAGCTGGGCGCGGCTATCGCGCAGGCGCTGTAACATCCAGGTGCGCATAAATGCGCACCCTACGAAAACCTGTTTTACGATGTCAAAAATTCGCGCCATCCCGTCGTAGGGTCGCCATTTATGGTGACCTCTATTATCGGTGCGCATCAATCCGCACCCTACGAAATCTGCACCGTTTCCGCATGCCAGCCGTGCGGCAACGGTTGCGGGCGCGTAATCACCACGTTATGCAGCTGCAGATTCTCCACGCCGCGCGCAAACACGCCCGGCAAGCCATCCGGATAAGCGGCAACGCCGTACGCTAAACCGGATGCGCTATCCAGTTTGTACGCATTGTCGAGGCCCATGCCGGTTGGCGATTCCGGATTACACGGCGGGCGCACGTCGTAATGCCCTTGATCCGCACCTGCCGCCACCACTTGCCGCAGCTGCACATTCGCCAGCATCACATCACGAATCTGTCCCGGCTGTTCCGCATGCAGGTTAATTGCCCCTTCCATCACCCCGCTGACGTTGCTGAATTGCAGCTGCTCGATGCTGCCGGGCGCTATCGCCGGATCGCGCGCGCGTACTGAAACAAACAGCGCATCGGCTTTACCCCAATGGCACGGCGGCGCGTGGCGACAGGCCAGCGTGATATTGCTGAACAGCAGACGGCGGAACTGGCCGCCATCGCGCGACAGCAAGCCAATCGCGCGGTTGGAATCAAAAATGGTGCAGCCGGAGACGGTGACATCTTCCACGTCGTCGAAGGTTTCGGTGCCGATTTTGAACGCGCAGCTGTAAGAACGCAGCAGGCAGTTGCTGATTATGATTTGTCGCGCGGCTCGGCGCAGATGCGCGGGTTTGTGAGTAGTTTTGATGCAGATGGCGTCATCGGCCGCGCTCAGGTAGCTGTTGCTGACAAACACCGCTTCACAGCTGTCGATATCCAGCGCATCGGTGTTCGGCATGCTCATGCTGTTATCAATAGTGAGATGATCAATGTGCACATGGCGGCAACTCACCAGATGTACCGTCCACATCGGTGCCTGAATGATGGTGAAATCTTCCAGCGTCACCTGCTCGCAATCCTCAAACACCACGATGCGCGGGCGCTGCGGACGCGGCAGGCGATAACCCTGATCGTCCTTTTCTGCGGCAAACCAGGCATCGCCGTTACCGTCGATCACTCCTTTACCACTGATGCGGATATTGCGCTGCCCAACAGCGTAGAGCAGCACATGCTGCGACAGTTCAGCCTGGCTCTGCGCCAGCTGCTGCTGATAATCCTCGACGCGGGAACTGGCGAGCAGCGTGGCGCCCGCTTCGAGATGCAGATTGATGTTGGAACTCAGCGTCAGCGTGCCGAGATGATAGCGACCGGGCGGCACCGACAAAGTGCCGCCGCCGCGCGATGCCAGATGATTGAGAGCGCGCTGGAAGCAGTAAGTATCCAGCGTTTCGCCATCGGCGATGGGATAGAAATCAGCCAGTGAAACGTGCATGCGGTTCTCCTGAATAGCGGCGATGCGCTATTGCAGCACGCGCCGCATGACCAAAACCTTTTGCTGGTGGACAATAAATGGCGTTACGTATTGTGCGTTCATCACGAAGGTCGCCATAAATGGCGTTACGTATTGTGCGTTCATCACAAAGGTCGCCATTCATGGCGACCTCTACTTGACCGCACCTTCGGTGACGCCGCTGATAAATTTGCGCTGGAACACCAGGAACACCGCCACCAGCGGCAGAATGACAATCATCGCGCCCGCCATCAGCACCGGAATATCGATGGTGTTTTTGTTCTGGAAAAACATCATGCCGATCGGCAAGGTGCGCAGCTCGTCTTTGTTCACCAGAATCAGCGGGATAAGGAACTCGTTCCACGTCCAGATAAACAGCAGCAGCGCCAGCGTAGACAGCGTCGGCCAAATCGCCGGCACCAATAAACCCCAGAGAATCTTACGGCGTGACGCACCATCCATCACCGCCGCTTCCACCAGCTCGCGCGGCACCTGCTGCAACGCGGTGGCGATCATCAGCGTGGTAAACGGTAGCGACAGGGCAATTTGCGGCAGAATCAGCGCCAGATAGGTGTTGGTGAGGCCCATCCAGCGCAGCTCGTGATAGAGCGGAATAATAAAGGCTTCACTCGGCAGCACCATGCCAAGGCCCAGCAGCGCGGCAACCACCGTTTTACCGGGGATCTTCAGCCAGGCAAAACCGAATCCCGCCAGAATGCCAAGCAGGATGCTGCAGATCACCACCGGAATCACCACCAGCACCGAGTTCATGAAGTAGACGTTGAAATGCCCCTGCTGCCACGCGGTGACATAGTTTTTAAAATTGATTGATGAAGGCAAGGTGAACACGCCCTGAAACAGCTCCATCTGGGTTTTGAACGAGGTCATCAGCGCCATTAAAAACGGCAGAATGGTCATCAGCGCGACAATCCAGATCAGCGCGCGTGAGACAGTTGGCGTGCCGCGCATCAGTGACGCTCCCGTAAACAAAGATGAATTAAGCCGTTGATCATCAACACAATCAGCATACTGAACACCGCTACGGCGGAGGCGTAGCCGAAGTAGTGCAGATCAAAGCCCTGCTTATACATAAAGATGTTGGTCACCATGGTGGACGTGCCCGGTCCGCCCTGCGTCATCACGTAGACCAGATCGAAGGCTTTGAGGCTGGCGATCACCGTTAGCAACAGCGCGATACGCAGTTCGGGACGCAGCGACGGCAGCGTGATGCGCATAAATTTCTGGCGACGTGATGAGCCATCGAGATCGGCCGCTTCCAGCAGCGAGGGATCCATACGCTGCAAACCGGCCATAAACAGCACTAAGCAGAAACCGAAGAAGTACCAGGTGGCGACAAAGCCCACGGCGGGCAGCGCCCAGGTAAAATCGCCGAGCCACGACTTCGCCAGCTGCGGCAAACCGACGGCGCGTAGAAACTGATCGATAGGACCAAACGCCGGGTTATATAGCCAGCGCCACACCACGCCCAGCACCGCCATCGGCATGATGTACGGCAGGAAGAAGAGAATACGCAGCACGCTGCGCTCTTTGTTATTGCGCGTCTCATACAGGAAGCTGCACAGCAGCAGCCCAACGCCAATCGGAAACAGCGTGTAGAACAGCATCAGCAAGGCGTTATTGCCGAGCGCCACCCAGAACACCGGATCCTGGAACATGCGCAGATAGTTGCCCATGCCGATGAAAATCGGCCACGAGGTGCCGTCCCATTCAGTAAAGCTGATCCCTAACGAGGCCAGCAGCGGCAGCAGCAGAAACACCGCATACACCAGCACCGCGGGCAGAAGATAGAGCGCATTGCGCCAGGCAGATTTATTCAGCATAACCGTACTCGCTTGCGGGCCTGTTCGCGGCCCGGCCACTTACGCCGGGCCGCACGTCATCAGTGCTTGAGGGTTTTCAGGTAACGTTGATAGTTGTTATCGAAGTTGATCACCATCTGATCGGCGGTTTGACGTCCCGCCAATAGCAGCTGCACATTCTGATTCAGTTCAGCGTTCATGGTTGGCGTGGCCCAGTCGAGATAATGGCCGAGACCATCGTTGTCATTCAGCGTTACCCACACCTGATACGCTTCTGCCAGCAGCGGGTTATCCGCTGGAATCTGCGCATTTTTGCTGGTGCCAGCCGGCAGGAAGCCCACTTTCAACCAACGGTTCGCCATCTCATCCGAGACGATGTAATCGATGAATTTCGCCGCTGCGTCCTGCTGCGCTTTGTCTTTCGCGGTGCTGGTGATAGAGAATGCCAAATCGGTGCCGCCCACCATCAGCGGATGCTGCACGCCTTCGCCCGCTGGCATCGCGGCGAAGTGCAGATCTTTGTTGTCTTTAAACTGGCCGAGATACCAGGTTCCACTTACCAGGAACGCCGCCTGACCATTCTGGAACAGGGTCGCAGCATCATCGTGACCAATGCCCTGGAAGCCGGGGAACAGATAGCCTTTGTCGTTCCAGCCTTTCATCAGGTTGGCGGCTTTCACCAGCTTGTCGTCTTTAAACGTGCCGCCCACGTCGTAAATCAGATCGTCGAGTTTTTTCCGGTCGCTGCTCTCAATCTGCGCTTCCCACAAGGTGCTAAGCAGCTGCTGGCCCATGTTGCCGTCGAGCAGACCGAGCATCATCGGCGGCGTGCCGGCGGCTTTGAGTTTCTCCATCGCCTGCTCAAGTTCCGGCAAGGTTTTAGGCACCGCAACACCGGCTTTATCCAGCAGCGCTTTGTTGTAGTACAAACCCACCATCTCGCCGAGGCTCGCCACGCCGTAAAGTTTGCCGCTGCCGAAATCTTGTTTATCTGACCAGCGGTTGCGTTTCAGGATCGAATCCGGGAAGCGCGTGGTCCAGCCGTAGGTTTTGGCGTAATCATCCAGCGGCCACAGCAGTTTGTCTTTCACTAGCGAGCCCATATCGCCGCCGCCCTGATTCACCTGCGCAATCTGCGGGCCGTCACCGGCGGTCAACGCCAGCTTGAGCGGAATACGCGTGTCTTCAAAGGAGTGCACCGAACGCTGAATCACAATGCCCGGATTCTTTTGCTGGAACGCTTTTACCGCTTCATCCACTGCTTCGGTCTGCTGCGGATAGTTGTAAATGTCCCACTCATTCAGGGTGACGGCCTGCGCGGCTGCCATGGTCGCACCGAGCAAAATCCCGGCGGAGACCAGACGCGACACGGTGCGCAGTGAGCTTTGCAAACGGGAAGGACGATTGGTTGAATCACACATCATGCTCGGTTTCTCCAACAGATGACTGGCATCCCTTCATCTCGACACCTGCGATTCCCGGCAGGTTGATTCAGCAGCGACAACGCACATAATTCATACTTACTTTATGCATAAAAGAAAGTCAAACATCGCCACTGCGGAATTTTTGCTCTGTGATACAGTGCAAAGAGTAAGAAGAAAAGCCGCCGGAACAGCAGAGCATGCTGCGATTCCGCGCGCAAACCAGACGGCGCTGAAGATTAAAGCCTGAGCATCAGTATAAATCACTCAGGCAAGCAAGGTGCTTTAACTAACTGATAGAGCATATGAAAATCCTATAGTTATTATCATTACGCTACGAGAGCGAAAGGCAATGTGTTGTCATCTGGCGCGTAAACCGGCATGGCGCGTGGGTTTGTCCGGCGTTCCGTCATGCTTTGTGGTTATAGTTCGCATCAGCTTTGTGCGCCAGCGCAATTATTACACCTTGAAAACTAAGTCGGCTTTCTTTACCGTAAAATCTGTTCATCTCCTGACCACAGAGGCTCCACCATGACGGCTGAAGGTGTTATTCGTCGCGCCAGCGAGGCTGATTTCCCCGCCTTGTCGCGCATCTGCTTAGAGACCGCCAATGCCGGGACCGATGCCAGCGCACTCTACTCCGATCCCGCGCTGCCCGGCCTGCGCTTTGTCATTCCCTACGCGCGCTTTGCGCCAGAATTTGCTTATGTGCTGGAACAGCACGGCGAGGTAGTCGGCTACGCGGTTGCCGCGCCCGATACGCGCGCCTTCGAAGCAAAGCTGAATAGCGATTGGTGGCCACAGCTGCAACAGCAGTATCGCGATTACGCGCCGCAGGCTGCGCTCGACAGCAAAGTGCTGGAAGCGATTCATCAGCCCGATGCGGCGGCGGATCAGTTGGTGACGCAGTGGCCTGCGCATCTGCACATCAATCTGCTGCCTGCCGCACAGCAAGGCGGCTGGGGGCGCAAGCTGATTGAACAACTGCTGCACGATCTGCGTGCCGCAGGCGTGCCGGGCGTGTACCTCGGCGTCAGCCTGCAAAACGAGCAGGTGTGTGGTTTCTATCAGCGCCTCGGCTTCACGCCGATTATGCGCAGCAACGCCATTTATATGGGCCAACTTCTCTGATTCGAGGCATCGCATGACCAGCCTGCATCTGCAAAACGTTAAGAAGTCCTACGAGAATGTGAACGTGATTCACGGCATCGATCTCACCATTAACAGCGGCGAATTCGTGGTGTTTGTCGGTCCTTCCGGCTGCGGGAAATCCACGCTGCTGCGCATGATTGCCGGGCTGGAGGAGATCACCGACGGTAAGTTGCTGATTGAAGGCGCCGACATGACCGATCAGCACGCCACCGAGCGCGGCATCGCCATGGTGTTTCAGTCCTATGCGCTCTACCCGAACATGACGGTGCGCGGCAATCTGGCCTATCCGCTGGAGGTGATGAAGCGCCCGAAAGCGGAAATTGAACAGGCGATAAAAAAGACGGCGGCTCGTCTGCATCTGACTGAATTCCTTGATCGTTTACCGCGTGCATTGTCCGGCGGACAGCGGCAGCGCGTGGCAATTGGCCGCGCGATTATCCGCCATCCACGTATATTCCTGTTTGATGAGCCGCTGTCGAACCTCGATGCTGAGCTGCGTTTGCAGATGCGCATTGAGATTGCTCGCCTGCATGCTTCGCTGGGCAACACCATGATCTACGTGACGCATGATCAGCTGGAGGCGATGACGCTGGCGGATCGCATTGTGGTGCTGCGTCAGGGCCGCATTGAGCAGGTTGGCGCACCGATGGCGCTGTATCGCGATCCCGACAACCTGTTTGTCGCCGGTTTTATTGGCTCGCCGAAGATGAATTTCCTCAATGCCGAAGTGGCGGCGATCGCGCCGGGCGCGGTGCAGTTGCGTGTGCCGGCGCTGGGCATCAATCAGCTGACGCTGCCGATCACCGCGCCGTGCCGCGAAGGGCAGAAAATCACGCTGGGCGTGCGCCCGGAGCATTTCCAGCCGGTGAGCAGCAACGATGATGCCGTGAGTTTCAGCGGCGAATTGTCATTTAGCGAGATGCTGGGACACACCAATTATCTCTATCTCGATATCGGCGAAGAGAAGCTGCTGGTGATTGAGGAGCGTAACGTGGCGGAACACGCGATTGGCGAGAGGATGAGTTACCAGCTGCGCGCCGAGCATTGTTTGTTGTTTGATGAGCAGGGTTTGCGGTTACGTTGAGGGGTGCGGTGCGTTCATGGTGTCGGTCGCCATAAATGACGACCCTACAGTTATTCGGCGGTTTTTCGCGTTGGGTTGCCATAAACGGCGAACGTACGGTTATTCGGCGGGGTTTTCGTAGGGTACCAGCGTTGGGTCGCCATAAACGGCGAACGTACAGTTATTCGGCGGGGTTTTCGTAGGGTCGCCATTTATGGCGACCGTCCCAACGCGCGCACAAAATCACAACGCGATCTCTTCATCGGCCTGCGCCGCCAACAGATCCAGCAGCTTATTCACCGCAAACCCGGCAGCGCCCTGCGCCCACATGCGGTTGGATTCGGTGAGGAACTGCAGCGGTGTCATGTGCGGCGTCAGCTTCAAACGGTAGGTCTGGAAACTCTGCGTAACGTGATCAAGCAGAATGCGCGAGGCCATTTGCGGCTCCATCGCCAGATAGACCACGTCCGGATCGTAAGCCACCGACAGGTTCGCCAACGACATCCCCAGATGCTGCCCGGCCTCGGCCAGCGCGCTCAGCACCTCTGGCGTTGGACGCACATCGAGATCGCGCAGCGTGTGCGGCACCTCGTCTTTGGCGGTGGCCGCCACGCGCTGCAGGATCGCCTGCGACGATGCCACATCCTCCAGCAAACGTTCAGAACCATCGCCCAGCAGCGACACACCAATCTCACCCGCTTTGCCGTGACGACCGCGATAGAGCTGGCGATCGAGCAGAATCCCCGCACCGATGCCTTTGCCGAAGGTAGCAATCACCGCCGACTGCGCGTGACCAAGCTGACCAAACACCAGCGCCGCCATCGCCAACGCGTTAGCATCATTTTCAATAAATACCGGCAGCGAGAAGCGCTCTTCCAGCAGCCGGGCAATCGGCACGTTATCCCAGCCCAACGCGCGTGACAGCACGCAAACGCCGTTGCTGGCATCAACTAGACCCGACAGCGCCAGACCAATCGCCCCAACCTTTTTGCCTTCAACGCCGCGCAAAAACTTCGCCAGCGCATCGCCGAGCTGCTTAGGCGTCATCGCGCCGGATGGAATCTGCTGCTCGCCAATGATGTTGCCGCTGAGATCGGTCAACACCATCAGGTTGCGTTCGGCGTTGAGCTGAATCCCCACCACGCTGGCGTGATCCGGATTGAGGCCAAGCAGCGTTTTGGGCCGCCCCATTGAGACGCGACGCAGTCCCAGCTCCTGCACGATGCCGCCGGTTAGCAGAC
>NZ_DAMBSA010000130.1:3926-10720 GCF_032054795.1 Pantoea sp. CTOTU49201 | reverse complement strand
GTAATGCATTCCGGCAATCTCAATGCCCATTACCAGCGCTGCGCAGGCGCGCAGTAACAACAGACTTTCTCCCTGGCGCAGATGAAACGCCAGCCATAACGCCGCGCCTGATGCGGCATAGGCAATCAGCACCGAGAGCGCCACCAGCGGCAGATTCCAGTCAATTGGGCTTTCAATCATCAGCGCGTTCATGCCGAGGTAATGCATGACAATGATGCCGCTGCCCATGATCAGGGTGCCGCGCACCAGGCGTCGGCGGGTGAGATGACTGCCCTGCACGCCCTGCGCAAAAGCGAAGATGGCGGTGATAATCGCCACCAGCAATGAGATGGCGGTGAGCTCGACGTCGTAGCGCATGGTCATTGGCATCATCATCGCCAGCATGCCAATAAAGTGCATCGCCCACACGCCGATGCCCATCGCGGTGCCACCGCCGATCAACCACAGTTTTGCCAGACAGCCGCGTGAAACGGCCACGCGCCCGGCGGTATCTAAGGCGGTGAACGCGGCAATGAAGGCCACGATCAGTGAAACGGTAACCAGAACGCTATCCCAGGTAACCAGCAGCATGTGCGCTCCTAAACTCCACCCGCTTCGGAGCGGGTGCGGTGTCGTCAAATTAGAACAAGGATGATAAAGCGCCGATCAAGGGCGATTAATGACCGCCTGCGGCGAAACTCAACAAAAAGTCGATCCAGACAAATCTGGAGTCGTCGTGCGGATTTTTTTTATTTTCATCGTCAGTCGTTAAGCGAAAAATTAATAATATCTGATTAATGCACGAACATAACATTGAACCGAAGCGCGCGGTAGAGGGAGGAATCATCGGCTGTTTAGTTTTTTTAACTGCTCGCTACCCCTTGTGATTACTGAGTTATCGGCGAAAAGTGTGAATTGATTAGGGAAAAATTGAACCATCGGCGTACAAGGGCCGATTTGCTGATCTATAGTAAAGAAAACTGATATAAATCATTAACCCCCCATCTAGGATTTTTCTTAGATGGCAGGCGCTTACGCTGTCGAGTCCATTGCGGCTCTTGCTTGATTTCGGATGTGTTTTGATAAATGTATGACCAGGTGAAAAAGCACTGACCTTGGATAATCAGTAAGGAATGATTATGAAACTCAAGCTTTTTCTTGTGGCTACTAGCCTAAGCGCCGCGCTAGCCCCTACTGCTGTTTTTGCCGCCACCACAACGGGAACCATCAATGCAACGTTGACGCTGACCACCGGTTGTTTGGTGAACGGTCAATCGGCAACGACAGGGGTGAACTTCGGTACCCTGAACTTTGGTAGCAGCGCAGCCACCTTTGATACGCTCAACGCCACGCTGGTCGGCGCCTCGGGTAACGGCATCTTTGTCCGCTGCACCACCGGACAAACTTTTAACGTGCAGGTCACCAGCAGTAATGCCGCTCCGGCGACCATTTACGGCACGGTGAGCGGCCAGCCGCGCTACCTGATCCTCGGCTCCAACAATACGCAGGGCATTGCCTATACGCTGTATAGCGACGCCGCCTTTACCACTGCTATCGCCAACAACACCAATATTGCTGCCAGTGGCACCACGGATCCGACGCTCGGTACCAACTACGCCATTTATGGTCGCGTGGTGGGCGGCGGCTTTAACCCGTTGATTCCCGCAGGCACCTACACCGACACCATTAACGTGGCGGTGAATTACTGAGGGAAAGGATAATCAGGGTGGCCGTGGTGCAGCGGTTGATGCACAGTGCAGGCGGCCTTGCCCTGCTGATAGGGAGCGTCTCCGCCTGGGGGTTGCCCACTGCAACGTTTCAGGTTTCAGCATCAGTAGTGGCAGGCTGTGTTGTCTCCGGTACCAATACCGGGGTCTTTGGCATGCTTAACTTTGGTACCCAATCTGGCCTGGCTGCAAGCAGCGTCAGCGCCAGCTATGTGCAAAGCACCACTATCACTCTCGCCTGCACGCCAGGCACCGCCGTGAGCATGAGCATCAACGGTGGCAACAACTACACCTCCTCGCGCAACCTCAAAAATACCAGTAGCACCAATACCGTGGCCTACAGCCTGTATACCAATGCGGCACATACCGTGGCGATCCCCGTGAGTAGCGCTGTGGCACTGAGCTACAGCAATGCCAATAACATCACTTTGCCGATTTACGGCTTATTAACACTGCCCGGCCCCACGCGCGCCGGGACGTATACCGACACCTTAACCGTCACGCTGAGTTGGTGACGGCGTCAATAAGAAGGATGAATGATGATGAACCTGCGCGCCCTGATTCTGTTGTTATGTATGGCACTAACGCCTGCGGTGCACGCCGCAAATTCTCTTATGGTGTGGCCGATCGATCCGGCAATCGATCCACAAGATAAAGCCAGCGAGCTGTGGCTGGAAAACCGTGGCAACGCCACCACCATGATGCAGGTGCGCATCTTCAGCTGGCAGCAGGTCAACGGTCAGGAGCAGTATCAAACCCAGCAGCAAGTGGTGGCGAGCCCGCCGATGGTGCGGCTGGAGCCAGGGCAAAAGCAGCTGGTGCGTTTAATCAAGCAAACGCCGCCCGAAGCCGGACGTGAGATGTCCTATCGCGTGGTGCTGGATGAGATCCCTACCCCGCGCACGCCGGGCGAGAATCAGGCTGGACTGACGTTCCAGATGCGCTACTCAGTGCCGCTGTTTGTTTACGGCAACGGCGTAACACGCGACACGGCGAAACCGCAGCTGAGCTGGCAGGAAGTGAACAGCGGCGGCAAGCGCTGGCTGGAGCTGACCAATCACGGTAACGGTCATGCACGGTTAAGCAACGTCACCATTGGCGGACGCAAAATGGGCAACGGCTTGTTTGGCTACGTGCTGGCCAACAGCAGCCATCGCTGGCCGTTAACCCGCAGCGTAAGCGGTGAACTGTCGGCCGAAATGAACAAAGGCCACTGGAGCAGCGCTGCCGCGCGTTGATGAAGTTAACGCCGCATCCCTGCGCGCTGGCCGTTGCCAGCGTGCTCTGTATCAGCCCGATGAGTAGCAGCGCGGAGACTTTCTCCGAACTGCCACCGCCGCCTGCGCTGGAGAATAACGCCAGCGGCCAGCAATACATGCTGGAGCTGGTGGTGAATCAGGGCGAACGTGGCGACATCGTGCCGGTTGAACGTAAGAATGGTGATTTCTGGTTGCGACGCGGCGATCTGCAACGCGCCGGTATTCCGGCCGAGAAACTGCAAGGCCAGCAGATCGATGTCAATCAACTCAGCGGAGCGAAAGTGGAGTATGACGAACGACGCCAGCGCCTGTTACTGACGGTGCCACCCGCCTGGCTGCCGGGTCAAACCATTGGCCAACTGCAGAATGCACCGCGATTTCCCGGCCGCGCCAGCAACGGCGCCCTGCTCAATTATGACTTCTACGCCACGCGCACTGATAACGCCGGCTCGCGCCTCTCCAGCTGGAACGAGCTGCGCTTCTTTGGCCCGGTTGGGCAGTTTTCTACCAACGGTGTTTATGTGCAGCAACTGGAAGGTGGCGTTGCCGGTCAGCAGGAAGGCTATGTCCGCTACGATACCTGGTTCAGTAACGAAAACGAGAATGCGGCGATCAGCTGGCGCGCCGGGGATTTGGTAACTGATGCGTTGAGCTGGAGTAACAGCGTGCGACTGGGAGGCGTGCAGATTGGCCGCGACTTCAGCGTGCGGCCAGATTTAGTGACCTATCCGCTGCCGGCGTTTTCCGGCCAGGCGGCGGTGCCCTCTTCGGTCGATCTGTTCATTAATGGTTACCGCAGCACGCAGGCCGATGTGCAGCCGGGTCCGTGGTCGCTCACTAACGTGCCATTTGTTAACGGCGCAGGCAATGCGGTGATCACCACCACCGATGCGGTGGGCAGACAAGTCACCACCACGCTGCCGTTTTACGTCTCCAGCAGCTTGCTGAAAGCCGGGTTATCCGATTACTCGTTTTCCGCCGGTGCGATTCGCGAAAACTACGGCATAAACAATTTTGATTACGGCGCAGCGGCGGCCAGCGGTTCGTATCGCTACGGTATCAACGACTGGCTGACGCTGGAGAGTCACGCAGAAGGCAGCGACAGCGTGGCGATGGGCGGCGCAGGTGGGCTGGTGAAGGTCGGCAGTTTTGGCGTGGTGAATGGTGCGCTGGCACAAAGCCAGATGGATGGCAATCCAGGCACGCAATACAGCTGGGGCTATCAATACAACAACAGCTGGTTCAGCCTCGGAACTCAGCACATCATTCGCAGTGCCGATTTCGGCAACCTCGCGCTGGTTGGCAGTCGTGGCGACAGCGCGAACACCAGCTATTCGCTGGCACGACGCAGCGCGCAGTACACTGCCAGCGTGTCGCTGAATGATTACGGCAGCCTGGGATTGGCCTATTTTGATATCTCCGGCGGTAACGGTGACCGCACACGTTTACTGAATCTGTCGTGGAGTAAAAATCTGTGGGGCAACAGCAGTTTGTACATCTCCGCCAGCCGCGATCAGGAACAGGGCAACTGGAGCGGTGCGATTTCGTTGGTCATTCCGTTTGGCGAACAGAGCAGCGCCTCGGTCAGCACCGAACGCGATCAGGAGGGCAATAACAGCCAGCGACTGTATGTATCGCGCGCCATGCCAACCGACGGTGGCTTCTCCTACGATGCCGCGTGGGCCAATCAGGCCAGCGACAGCGGCGATTATCGCCAGGCCAGCCTGCGTTATCGCAACAACAAAATTGATACTTCAGCCGGTTTCTATGGCGACAACGACAACACCACGCAATGGGCCGATTTCACCGGCTCTGTGGTGTTGATGGATAACCGCGTGTTCGCTGCCAACGATATCAATGATGCCTTTGTAGTGGTGAAAACCGATTATCCCGACGTGACGGTGCGTTATGAGAACCAAACCATGGGTCGCACTGACAAAGAGGGCTATCTGCTGGTGCCCTCAATCAGCAGCTATTACGGCGCGAAGTACGATATCGATACGCTGGATCTGCCTGCCGATCGCACCGCGCCGAAGGTCGAACAGCGCTTTGCGGTGAAGCGTAAGAGCGGCTATCTGCTCAACTTCCCGGTCGAGCGCCTGCGCGCCGCCAGCGTAGTACTGCATGACAGCAATCATCAGCCGCTGCCGATTTCCAGCCAGGTGTTACGTCCGAATCAGGCCACCGAATATGTCGGCTGGGACGGCATTGTGTGGATGGAAGATCTCGCTGCCAGCAACCCGATCCACGTGGTGACGCCCGATGGACGCAGTTGCGATACGCAACTGGAGATTGCCGACGGCCAGCCAAAAGCGCTGGAAACCTACGGACCGCTTACCTGCCCGCTGCCACCGCCGCCACAAGGTTCGGCGGTGAGTAGCGCGGATAATTCACAGTCAGGGATTTCACCATGAGAAAGCTTCTGCTCCTGCTGGCGCTATTTATATTGCCGGGTACCAGCTATGCGCTCTGTACCTTATCAGCGCCTACTGCGACCTTTGGTTCGGTCACCACATTTTCGGTGGCTTCGACGGTGAATAACACCTCCAGTACCACCAACGTGAATTGCGGCTCAGGTACGCTTTCGCTGTTGGGCTCCGACAACATCACCTATGCCTTTACCACCGCCTCAAATCTCAGCGGCACACGCGCCGTGTTGAAAACGGCCAGCGGCGGCACCGATAACATTCCGATTCAGCTGTGTATCGACAGCGCCTGCACCACCGAATTACAGCAGGGCGGCAGCTATCGCTGGAGTTCCGCCTCACTGCTGGCGTTGGGTAACACCCTCAACTTCAACATTCCGCTCTACTTCCGCACCCTTACCGGACAGGTGATAGCTGCCGGCACCTATACCACCACCATTACGCTGACCGTCAGTTATACGGTTTGTGCCGGGTTGAACGTGGCAGGATTGTGCGTGGGAACGGTGCAGTCCAGCACCGGTACGGCGATGCCGATTACCGTGAATCTGGTGGTCACCAACGATTGCACCACCATCACCGCGCCGAACGTCAGTTTTGGCAGTGCGCCTTTGGTGGGCAGTTTCTCAACGGTTCAGCAGACGATTAACGTGGTGTGTTCGAAGGGCAGCACTTATACCGTGGGCCTGAGCAACGGCAGTTACTACAGCGGCACCACGCGGCAGATGGCGAGCGGGACGAATCGGTTGGCGTATGACATCTACAAAGGCACCACCACCACCTCGCGCTGGGGACCGACCGGCACCGATCGCTGGAGCAGCACCACCTCGACCTCGTTGAATGCGGATACCGTGACGCGCAACTTTACTTATACGGCGCAGATTTTAACCACGCAGAATACGCCAGCAGCGGGGAATTATACCGATAGCGTGGTGGTGGATGTGTCGTTTTGAAAAAGGAGGTCGCCATGAATGGCGACCCTACGGTTATGCGCTGACAGGTGCTGCGCTATGTCGTGACTGATATTGCTTCACCATTCGGCCAATCAGTAGCGTACCAACTAACCCGCACACCGCCGCAAAAGAGAGCCACACGCCTGGCATCGCTTTATCGCCGGTGGCATGAATCAGATAGCTCGACACCGCTGGCGTAAAGCCGCCAAACAGCGCGGTTGCCAGGCTGTAGGCGAGCGAGAAGCCCGAAGCACGCACTTCTGCCGGCATGATCTCAGCCAGATAAACCACCATCGCGCCGTTGTAACTGGCATACAGGAATGACAGCCAAAGCTCGGCCTCAACCAGACGGGCAAAGGTCGGCGCGCCCACCAGCCAATGCAGCACCGGCCAGGTGGTTAAAATCATCAGGATGGTGCAGACAATCAGCAGCGGACGACGACCAATGCGGTC
>NZ_DAMBSA010000130.1:0-3916 GCF_032054795.1 Pantoea sp. CTOTU49201 | reverse complement strand
GACAGCGAACCCATCACCGGCAGCCAGAACAGGTTGGAGATGCCGACAAACAGCGTCACCAGGAAGCTCTCTTTATCGCTCATCATCAGCACCGTTTTGCCAAACGTCGGGGTAAACGCGGTGATCATGTAGAACATCACGGTGGTGGTCACCACCATCAACATCCCCGCCAGCACCAGCGCCCAATTCTGCCCGACTGAACGCATAATCTGGCTCATGGAAGGATGATGTTTGCGCTGGCTGAAGGCTTCGGTCTCTTCCAGCATGCGACGAATGTAGAACAGGAACGGCACGATCATACATCCCACCACAAACGGAATACGCCAGCCCCATTCGGTGACGGCGTCTTTCGCCAGCAGATGATTCAGACCCAAACCGAGCAGCGCGGCGAAGATTACCGCCACCTGCTGGCTGCCCGACTGCCAGCTGACATAAAAACCTTTGCGCCCTTTTGGCGCCACTTCAGCCAGATAAACCGACACGCCGCCCAGCTCAACGCCCGCCGAGAAGCCCTGCAATAAACGACCGAGCAGAATCAGAATTGGCGCGGCGGCCCCTAATGTGGCGTATCCGGGTACCAGCGCAATAGTTAAGGTACCAATCGCCATCAAGCCGAGCGTTAACAGCAAGCCTTTACGACGGCCGTGGTGGTCGATGTAAGCGCCGAGAATAATCGCGCCGAGCGGGCGCATCAGGAATCCTGCGCCGAAGGTCATCAGCGTGAGCATTAAAGAGGCAAAGGGATCATCGCCGGGGAAAAAGGTTTTGGCGATGGCGGTGGCGTAATAGCCAAATACCATGAAATCGTACATCTCAAGGAAGTTACCGCTGGTAACGCTAAAGATGGTTTTGGCACCGCCTTGCGACGACTTATGTAAAGAGTGACTCGAGCTCATATTGTCCTTCCTGGTTTTTCTTCCGTTTTAACGTGCCGGGCCAGGAATAAACGTGATCCTCTTCACCATTGCAGTTTACAAAAATAAGACCAATAGTAACAATAAATTAACAAACTGAGCATCAGATATAAAAAAAGGTCGCCATGAATGGCGACCCTACGATGAGCTGAGAAATGTTACTTCTTCACAGTTTCCATGCCCATCAAGCCAATCTTCAGATAACCGGCTTCACGCAGCTGATCCATCACTTCCATCAGAGTGGCGTAATCAACCGATTTATCCGCCTGGAAGAAGATGGTGGTGTCTTTCTTGCCTTCGGTTTGTGCCGTCAGCGCATTCACCAGCGTCTCTTTAGTGACCGCATCGTTACCGATGAAGATCTGCTTATCTTCCTTGATGGAGAGATAAACCGGTTTTTCCGGACGCGGCTGCGGCGCGCTGGTCGATGCTGGCAGGTTAACGCGCACATCGACGGTGGCTAATGGCGCGGCGACCATAAAGATGATCAGCAGAACTAACATGACGTCGATAAACGGCGTCACGTTGATTTCGTGCATTTCGCCATCGCCGACCGAGTCATCGTTTAAACGCATCGCCATAATACTTATCCTACGCGCAGTTTCTGTGCCGCCGCTGGACGGTTGGCTTCTTTCGCAGTATCGACGTTGCCGAGATCCAGATCGCGGCTCTGCAGCAACATCACCTGCGCGGCGACATCGCCCAGCGACGCTTTGTAGCTGGCAATCATACGTGCGAAGACGTTGTAGATAACCACGGCAGGGATTGCTGCAACCAGACCAATCGCGGTAGCCAGCAGCGCTTCGGCGATGCCCGGCGCGACGACTGCGAGGTTGGTGGTTTGCGTTTTGGCAATACCGATGAAGCTGTTCATGATGCCCCACACGGTACCAAACAGACCGATAAACGGCGCAACGGAACCGATGGTGGCGAGGAAACCATTGCCACGACCGGCATGACGGCTAAATGCGGCCACGCGGCGATCGAGACGGAAGCTGGTACGCTCTTTAATGCCATCCAGATCTTCGGTGCCGGCGGAGAGCTCCAGCTCATTCTGCGCATCGTTAAGCAGCACAGCGCTGTGGCTGTTGGCTTTAAAGTTTTCAGCAGCACGGTAAGCATCGTTTAACGAGCGGGCTTCGCCCAGCGCTTGCTGCTCGCGTTTCAGGCGACGTTTCGCCCCGCTCAGCTCAGCAAACTTACCGAAGAAAATTGCCCAGGTGACAACGGAAGCCAGTAACAGGCCAATCATCACAATCTTTACCACGATATCGGCATGCTGATACATGCCCCAAACGGAGAGATCCGTTTGCATCAAATCACTGGCTACCACGCTGCATCTCCAACTTCTGTTGCACAGTTCACGATTGAAGCGCGGATCATAGCAAAAAAAACGCCCGAAGTGATAGTGGTTCTCATTACTATTTACAAAGTAAAGAGGCCAGCGATTTCCACAATTTAGCTGATGTTATGCGCAATACTGGCCTCACTCTGATAATCCGCAATCAGGCTCAACCCACTACGCTGATTCGTGGTAACGTGGATGTTTTGTGGGAAATGTCAGGAAAGGCAGTGATGGCAACGAAGAAAATAGACACCACGCTTGTCAGCGCGGGACGCAGTAAACGTTACACTCAAGGCTCAGTTAACAGCGTAATTCAACGCGCTTCATCCCTGGTTTTTGACACGGTCGCCGACAAGAAACGTGCTACCGCCGGTCGCGCTTCAGGCGAGCTGTTTTATGGCCGTCGCGGCACCCTCACCCATTTCTCGCTGCAAGACGCCATGACCGAGCTGGAAGGCGGCGCAGGTTGCGCGCTCTATCCATGCGGTGCGGCTGCGGTCTCCAATGCCATTTTGTCCTTTGTCGAAGCCGGCGACCATATTCTGGTCAGCGGCGCGGTCTATGAACCGACGCAGGATTTCTGCTCGAAAATTCTCAGTAAGCTGAACGTTACCACCAGCTATTTCGATCACTGCATTGGCAGCGAAATTGGCGAACTGGTGCAGCCGAATACGCGCGTGGTGTTCCTGGAATCCCCGGCGTCAATCACCATGGAAGTGCAGGATATTCCGGCGATTGTTGCCGCCGTGCGCGCCAAAGCGCCGGATGCGATCATCATGATCGATAATACCTGGGCGGCGGGCGTGCTGTTTAACGCGCTGGATCATGGCATCGATATTTCGATTCAGGCCGGTACCAAATACATCATTGGGCACAGCGATGCGATGATTGGCACGGCGGTAGCGAATGAACGTTGCTGGCCGCAGCTGCGCGAGAACTCCTATTTGATGGGTCAGATGGTCGATGCCGATACTGCCTATATGGCGAGCCGTGGCATCCGTACGCTGGGCACGCGTCTGCGTCAGCACGAAGAGAGCGGATTGCAGGTGGCCGAATGGCTGGCAACGCAGCCGGAAGTGGCGCGCGTGAATCATCCGGCGCTGGCGCAGTGTAAGGGCCATGAATTCTGGCAGCGTGATTTCAGCGGCAGCAGCGGTTTATTCTCCTTCATCCTGCATGAAAAACTGAGCCGTGAGCAGCTGGCGAATTACCTCGTTCACTTCCACCATTTCAGCATGGCCTATTCGTGGGGCGGCTATGAATCACTGATTCTTGCTAACCAGCCTGAAGAGCTGGCGGCGATTCGCCCGGCGGGCGGCGTAGATTTTGCCGGCACTTTGGTGCGTCTGCATATCGGCCTCGAACATGTCGATGACTTGCTGGATGACCTTAAAGCCGGTTTTGCACGTTTAAGAAGTTAAACAGAAGATAAACCACGCTGTGGCGGCGATGAGAGATCAACGTATACGATGCCACAGAAGGTTAAAATTAGACTCCTTGTGACTCGATGGAATAGCTGATGGGTGTTTTACATGAGATTGTCCAGGCGCTTTGGCATCAGGATTTTGCCGCGCTCGGCAATTCGGATGTGGTTTGGATTGTCTACGGCGTGATGTTTTTAACGCTGTTTCTGGAAAACGGTTTGCTGCCCGCGTCA